>JADMIH010000384.1 GCA_015478675.1 Chloroflexota bacterium
TGGTCGTCCCTTCAGGCAGACGATTCTTGACCGTCACGCGCAGGGTATCGCCCTCAGTCAGCCTGATCTCAGGCCCCGGCAGCATCCCATTGTAGGTCCAGGTTGTAATGTTCTGCTCTCCCAGTTCGATCCTCGCAGGCGCGGCCTCAAAGGTGTATGCGCGGACGACGCCGGTGCTGACGGCACGCGGAAACGAAGGACGCGTGGGCCGATTTCCGCCCAGGAATGCGGTGAGCGAGCGTACCAGGTTCATCTTGACTGCAAGCACGGTTCCCGCTGCGACGACTCCGCCGGTAGCAAACAACGCGAGTGCTCGCCGACGGTTCATACGCTGCGAACGGCTCTGAGGAGAGTGCCGCCTCTTGCCGCGAGCAGCCGCAGTCCGTTTTGTTTTTACCGCTTGCTTCCTTTCGTTTGCGTCAATGTTGCTGGCCGAAGTGGGAGACGGCAGGGACCTTGCCAGTGGAATGTGCTCTTGTGATGCGGAGACGGCAGGGAGTTTCTCAGAAATGATAGGTGGGGTGAATTGCCATCCCCGCCAGGAAGCATCCTCTTCAATCGGGTCTTCCTGCATAGCGGTATGGAGAGAAGCAGAGAGTATCGAACTGCTGTTATCGCTCCTCTGCTCTTGCCCAGGTATGCCTCTACACGCCTGGGTAAAGGCCTCTGCCAATTCGCTGGTGCGTTGAAAGCGCTGCGCGGGATCATGCGCCAGTGCCCGCTTCACAATCGACTCGAAATCCCCTGGAAGATCAGGACAGAGTCGGCGTAGCGATGAGAGAGACTGCTGTACCTGCGATGCGGCAGCGTCTACAGCAGCTGTCTCTGCGAATGGGAGCCTACCGCACAGCATTTCGAAGAGCAGCATGCCTACCGCATAGACATCGGAACGAATATCAATTTGGTGGCCGCGCACAAGTTCAGGAGCCAGGTATGCAGGCGTACATAGCGGGGAATCGGCGATACTGAGCAGGTGTGCGTAGGGTCGGCCATCATCCTCAATGCCTTGTTTTTGCAGCAGATGTACCATGCCAGAGCCTGTCACCAGCAGCGTTCCTTCCTTCCTCAGAAGGATGTGAGAGGGTATCAACATGCCATGCATGAGTCCTCTACTGTGGAGATATTCAACGCCTGCCGCGATTTGTTCCAATGCCTCCTGCACGAAGATCGGGCTACAGCGCCCTTGCCGTTTGAGGATATCGGCGAGAGAACCTCCCTCCACAGAGGGGGTAACAAGGTAAGGATACCCGAATCGCTCCCCGTAATCGTAAACAGGCAAAAGATGCGGATGACGAAGCGCGGTCAGGGTTGGTGCCACGTCGGCAAAACGCAGGAGAAAGTGCTGGCGTGCCTGGGATGAGAGCCGTTCCTGGACGGTGAACA
>JADMIH010000385.1 GCA_015478675.1 Chloroflexota bacterium
GCGGTCAGCTCTTATGGGTGGCACATCACAGCCATCGCACGGTCTTCACGCTCTCGGGTCTGTGGAGATTGATCCTGGTGGTGCGTCAGTGTGTTCAGCCGGGTTGTCCGCGTTTCCATCAGCCCTACCGACCAGAGGAGGAGGGGCGCTGGGCGTTGCCACCCGGCGAGTTTGGCTTGGAGGTGATTGTGCTGATTGGTCAGTGGCACTTCCGCGAACATCGCAGCGTCCCAGAGATGCATCAGGTGCTTCCGGCACGTGGTATTCGTATGGCGCAGCGCAGTGTGACCAATTTGATGCAGCGCTAGGAAGAACTCGTGACCTTGCGTATCACCGATCAGGAGCGCATCAAGGCACGCTTGCAAAAGCGCGGACACGTCATCTTGGCCCTCGATGGATTGCAGCCGGATGGGGGTCACGAAGTGCTCTGGGTCGTGCGTGACTGCCTCTCGCGATCCAATCCTGTTGGCACGCCCCTTACGCAGCAGTACCCAAGGAGACCTGACGGCTCTCCTCAAAGAAGTCAAAGCTCAGTTGATACAGCTACAGGTGTCGGGCACAGGCGTGATCTCCGAGGGAGAAGAAACGATCGGCAGTGCCGTCGCCTTTGTCTTTCCAGGGGTAGCGCATCAACGCTGTCAGTTTCACTACTTGAAAGACGCCACCAAGCTGCGTGACGTCGCCGATCGGCATGCCAAAACGCAGTGGAAGAAGCAGCTGCGCGGGGTGCGACCGATTGAGCGTGCAGTGGAAGAGCACAAGACCCCCGCAAACGACGCGAGCCGAGGCTACGGTCTAGCGGTTCGATCTGCCTTGACAGACGATGGACGGTCACCTTTGCCGCCTTCGGGGCTCAAACGGTATGATCGCATCACCCAGGTGAGTGACTCCATTGCCCGCGTCCAGGAAAAAAAAGCTTGCCACCGGCTTGAAAGCTGTCGCGAGCCTATCTTGACCAAAGGGATGGAGGCTACCGCGACTCTGTGGCCACCGCTACAGAGGGCCTACGAGCAGGTACACCAAGCAGCACACAGCTTAGCTCATCCGCAGCAACACACCGGGAAGCAGGTTCGTGAGCGCTACTTGGCACACGTTTGCCAGATGCAAGAGCAGAAAGCTTCAATGGAACCGTTGGGGGAGGCCCTTGAGCATTTTTGCCACCGCACCGAGAACTTTGCGGCTGGCCTCTTTCACTGCTATGATGTGGAGGGCTTGCCGCGCACCAACAATGAGCTGGAACATGGCTTTGGGGTGGCACGGGTTCATGAACGACGAGCCACAGGGCGACGGGGAGCTCTTCCAGGCGTGGTCGTGCGCGGTTGCGTCCGCGTGATCGCCGCGGTCGTCACCAGAAAGCAGAGCTTCTCTGCCGAGGAG
>JADMIH010000184.1 GCA_015478675.1 Chloroflexota bacterium
ACCGTATGATGCGGCGCGGCGTTGTAGAGATGGCCTCCTCGCTTGGCTTCGCGCCGGTAGATAAGGCAGCAGCTATAGAGGAGCAGCTTAACCAGGGTGTGGTGAGCGAAGGTGGGATAGGCGAGAGCACGCTCTGAGGGCGTAACGTCTCGGTTCAACTGTCGCAAGAGAGGAGAGTAGTGGCTTTATGTCTGATATGCTGGTGAAGCTGTACAATCTGCCCGAAGCCGCTCCGCTCCTTGCGCGGCTCAAGGCGGAAGGAATAGAAGTGCGCCGGGCACACCCTGTCGAAAAGCATGTTATCGCAGGGTGGGTGAGGCGCTACTTCAGTGAAGATTGGGCTGCCGGGTGCGAAATGAGCCTTGAGCAGCGCCCTGCGACCTGCTATATCGCGGTTGAAAAAGGCCCTGCCCCCGAAGTGAGCACGAACGGTTATTCTCTACCCGATGAAAAGCTACTCGGCTTTGCGTGCTATGATGTTAGCGCCAGAGGTATGTTCGGGCCTCTCGGCGTGCGGGAGGACTATAGGGGGCGCGGGATTGGTGAAGCTCTATTACTCTCTTGCCTCCATTCTATGCTAGCTGAGGGTTACGCCTATGCCGTTATAGGGTGGGTTGGTCCCACCGAGTTTTACGCTAAAACGGTAGGGGCAACCATTATAGAAGGCTCGACTCCCGGCATCTATAAAGGGCCGCTCGTAGATGCGACGTAAGATCGGCGTATCAGACCTGGGAAGTCAGATGTTGCCTCTTTTGTCGCAGGTCAGGCTGCTTCGGTTTGCTTATTTGTCTTAGCATCACTCCTGTAAATGTCTGCTCGGGTTAGAGGCAAGTATGATGAGCCGTCGTTGTTTTGCCTGCTCAACAATGTTTGTATTATCCCCACTTTGCCTGACGCGAAGCCATGCGCCGAGCCCGCCATGTACATTCTCCACACGCGATATGTAGGCTCGCCTACGAGCCTGACCGCCTCATCGTGGTGCGCTTCCAGGCGATGCACCCAATGGCGGAGAGTTAGGGCATAGTGCTCGCGCAGGCTTTCCACATCGCGTGTCTCGAACCCTGCTTTTTCCGCGAAGCTAATGTTCTCGCCAGGCGTAACTAATTCGCCATCAGGGAAAACATAACGACCGATGAATTCGCCTTCGCGCCATATCTTGCGTGTTGCCCACCCTGTCAGGCTTGGACGCGCAGGCGTGGTCATCACAATGCCGTGATTCAGGAAAAGCCCGCCGGGCCTGGTCAGCCTGTAAGCCTGGTCAAAGTAGACAGGGAGCTTTGCCTTGCCCACATGCTCAACCATGCCAACGCTTACCACTTTGTCGAAGGTATGGGCGACCGGCATGTCACGATAGTCTCGCACCTCGACGCGGCATTTGTCGCTCAATCCGGCTTCTTTTATTCGCTTGCGTGCCAACTCGGCCTGGGGTTTGCTAAGAGTAATGCCTGTAGCGTCTACACCATAATGTGCGGCGGCATAGATGACCAGGCCGCCCCAGCCGCAGCCTATGTCCAGCAGGCGCTCGCCCGGTTCGAGGCGCAGCTTGCGGCAGATATGCTCCAGCTTTGCGGTTTGGGCAGTGTCTATATCTTCTGCGCCCGTCTGGAAGTAAGCGCACGAGTAGACCATCCGCTTATCAAGCCAGAGGGAGTAGAAGTCGTTGCCTACATCATAGTGATAGCGGACAGCCGCTGCGTCGCGCCTCTGCGAGTGCTGCTTGCCGTGAAGGTGGGAGGCCACTTGGCCGGCAGCATGGCTTGTTTCATGCTCGCCGCCGGGAAGCGCCAGCAGGGTTGTGGTGAGATGGGCGAGCATAGCCGGTGAGCGAAGGCGGTCGGCTATGCTGTCAGCGAGGGCTGTGGCGGCTTCCATATCGCCATCTATATCATAGTCATCGCGCAGGTAGGCCTCGCCCAACGATATCTCAGAAGGGGGCAGCAACATTCGCCTGATTGCGCTTGGACGCCGCAGTACCAGTGTAAAGAGGGGTGGTTGCGCTTGCGCTTGCGCTGCACCTGCCGCTTCTGTGGTGCCGTCCCACAGGCGCACGGCGAAGCGCCTTTGTGTCGGTGGGCCGAAGAGGTCGCTGAGCACCGATCTGACTGCCTTTGACACCTGGCTGGATTGCGCTCTGCTTGAGCGTTCTCGTCTCCCGATTAAATGTATATTTGCCATGCTGATCTCCTCTTCTAATTGCGCTTACTTCCTTAGAAGAGAGGGAGGATGCAGCCTCATGTCAGGAGCGGAACGAAGTTGAGCCTGATGCCTCCCTCGGTTGGAAGGAGATGGGAATAAATACCTCTTAAGAACATTATATTGCTGCGCGTCAAGAGGGTTCGGGCGGAGCGCCACCATTTGCGTACTCCGGCGTAGCTCGTATTGAGTGGACGTTACAGATTGCTATTTTGCTCGGTGGGTATCCGGCGCTACCCTACCCTAGCCGACGCGCTTCTTCTCGTTGGTAATCGCCACGATGCGCACAAACTCATCTGGATCGAGGGAGGCTCCGCCTATCAGCGCGCCGTCTATCTCAGGTTGAGAGATGAACTCGGCTATATTGCCTGAGTTTATGCTGCCGCCGTACTGGATACGCATCTCAGAGGCTATTTCGCTGCGATGCAATTCGGCGACTATGCCTCGTATTTCTCCTATAGTATCGTTGGCCCCCGTGCCCGTGGCGGGCCGCCCCGTGCCTATTGCCCAGATCGGTTCGTAAGCTATAACGCACTCACCGAGCTTGTTGCTTTGCAAGCCGACCAGGGCAGAGGTAATCTGCCGCCGGATCACCTCCATCGTTTGCCCCGCCTGGTTCTGCTCGTCGTCTTCGCCCACGCAGATGATAGGGAGCAGATTATGCGCTAAAGCCGCTTCTACCTTGCGCCGCACATCAGCATCGGTCTCATGGAAGTATTTGCGCCGCTCCGAGTGGCCGAGGATCACATAGTCGCAGATATCCTTGAGCATGAGGGGTGAGATTTCGCCTGTGTAAGCGCCACGCTCCTCCCAGAACATATTCTGCGCTCCAAGGAAGAGGGTGGTGCCGTCGAACATATCGGCAAAGCTCTCAAGGGAAATAAAGGGGGGGCAGATAACAATATCTACCCCTTCAATCGAATCCAGGTCTTCTATCATCGTGTCCATCAACTCGAATGCGCTCTCAGGGGTGGTGTTCATTTTCCAGTTGGCTGCGATGATAGGTCTTCTCATGGCTACTTTACTGTCCCGATGCCTAACCGCATCTATCTTCTTCTTCGACTATTTGGTCCTGCCCACGCTGCGGTGAGCTATCCGGTGGCAGGCCGCCGACACAAAGATGGGGTACATTTCTAAGGAGGAATAGTACGTCTGTAGCGCACAGCCCTTTCTCTTCATTCAGCTCTTGATTTACTTTTTGTCGTTGAGGGCTGCCACACCCGGAAGGCTTTTGCCCTCCAGGAACTCAAGGGATGCGCCGCCGCCTGTTGAGATATGGGTTATGCACGCCGCCAGGCCCATCTGCTCTACAGCAGCGACGGAGTCGCCGCCGCCCACGATGGTGGTCGCGCCATTGCGAGTGGCATCACATACCGCCTGCGCCACCGCGAATGTGCCTTGAGCAAAAGGGGCAACCTCAAAGACTCCCATAGGGCCGTTCCAAACGACCGTTTTGGCTTGCCTGATAACCTCGCCATATTCGGTGGCGGTTTGTGGGCCTATATCCAGTATACGCCATACCCTCTGCCCTGTGCCAGCGGGTACACTGTGCACGTCAACGGTACGCTGCTCGGCCTCAGCTGTTACCTCTGTTGCAATCACTACGTCCCTGGGGGTCAAGAGGGCTACATTTTCCAGATTAGCGCGCCCTATGAGCGCTTCAGCGTCTCTTACCTTGTCGGCTTCTACAAGCGACTGCCCTATCTGGTAGCCCATCGCCTTGAGAAAGGTGTTTGCCATTCCTCCGCCTATGATAAGCGTATTTACCTTGCCCAGCAAATGGCCCACGACCCCTATTTTGTCCGACACCTTTGCGCCGCCCAGGATAGCTACGAAAGGACGCTCAGGGTTGTCCAGGACAGCTCCCATGAACGAAAGCTCGCGCTCCATCAGTAGGCCGGCCACGGCGGGAAGGTATTTGGGCACGCCCGCGGTTGAGGCGTGTGCTCGGTGCGCCGAGCCGAACGCATCATCCACGTATATTTGCCCTAAGGAGGCGAGTTCTTGCGCGAAGCCGTTGCTATCTGCTTCTTCTTCGGGGTGAAAGCGCAGATTTTCGAGGAGCAGCACCTGGCCGGGTTTCAGCTCCAAAGCGGTATTACGTACTTCCGGCCCCACAGAGTCGTGGGCGAAGAGCACTTGCACGCTGTCGCCAAGCAGTTCTTGCAGGCGCACGGCCACAGGGGCCAGGCTGTATTTCGGGTCGGGTGCGCCTTTTGGCCTCCCCAGATGCGACATCAGGATTACAGCCGCCCCATTCTCCAGCAAGTACTGTATGGTGGGGAGCGACGCCCTGATGCGCGTGTCATCGGTGATGTTTCCGTTTGCGTCGAGCGGCACGTTGAAGTCCACTCGAACTAACACCCGCTTATCTGCGACGTCTATATCGCGCACAGTCATTTTGCTCATGGCTAGCTCACACTCTACTGAAGACGGCTTACACTCCCTTTTCAGCCATAAAGTTTGTAAGGTCGGCGACGCGGCAGGCGTAACCCCATTCGTTGTCATACCAGGCTATCACCTTGATCAGGTTGTCGCCTATTACCATTGTGCTGAGGCCGTCCACAATAGAGGAATGAGGGTCGCCCTTGAAGTCCATGCTCACCAGCGGCTCTTCCGTATAGTCGAGAATGTCTACAAGCTCATTTTCGCTGGCCTCGATGAGCGCGCCGTTGACCTCCTGCGCCGTGGCCGCTTTGTCTATCTGGGCCACAAAGTCAATGATGGAGACTGTGGGTGTGGGCACGCGCAGAGAGAAGCCGTCGAACTTACCCTTCAACTCAGGAATTACGAGAGCGAGAGCGCGGGCCGCTCCGGTAGTGGTTGGGATGATATTGAGAGCGGCTGCGCGTGCGCGGCGCAGGTCTTTGTGCGGGTAGTCAAGTATTACCTGGTCGTTGGTGTAGGAGTGGATGGTGGTCATCAGCCCCTTGGCGATGCCGAAGCGGTCCAGGATAACCTTGGCGACGGGGGCAAGGCAGTTGGTTGTGCAGGAAGCGTTAGAGACAATGGTATGCTCACGCGGGTCGTAGCGCTCCTGGTTCACGCCCATTACTATGGTTATATCTTCGCCTTTAGCGGGGGCGGTGATGATTACCTTTTTCGCGCCGGCTTGCAAGTGGGCTTTGGCTTTTTCAGCATCGGTAAATACGCCTGTAGATTCAACAACGATTTCGGCGTCCAGCTCGCCCCATGGGAGCCGGGCGGGGTCGCGCTCTTTGAAGGCTTTTATCTCCTCGCCATCCACAATTATTGCATCTTCTGTGGCCGACACATCACCATCAAAAGGGCCGTAGTTGCTGTCGTACATTAGCAAGTGAGCAAGGGTGCTATTATCTGTGAGGTCATTTACCCCAACCACCTGGATTTCATCAGGGTAGTAGTCTCGCAACGCCTTGAAGACTTGTCGTCCGATGCGGCCAAAGCCGTTGATGCCTACCTTCATAACCATTGTGCTTGCTCCCTTTGAACTTTGTTGTTCTACTAGCTTTGGCAGCCATCCGCCGAGTTGTCGGCTTGCGCGGAGTTAGCCTTCTCGCTCGGCCACTGCTTCTTCGGGTTGCGCGCTGCCGTTGCGGTTCGCGACACTCGTCAGCGTACCGTTCTGTCGCTCGCGCTGTCGAGCCTTGCCGGGGGCGCTGCCTGTGCCGCGCCGGTTCTGGTAAAGGCGCATGACGGCGCCGGCGAGCTTGGCTGGATCATGGCGCAGCGGGTTGTCGTCGCGCACGACGTCAGCCGGTACAAATTCAAGATTGGGATAGCGCGCTGCTTGCGCCGGGTCCAGGGTTACTGCCGTCACGTCCCATTCGGGCTTGATATCTTTCACACCTGAGAGATTAGAGTTGTAAAGCACATAGTCGAAGAGGCCTGGGCCGATGTGGTCCTGTAGGGCGCGTACGTGGTCAACCACTCCGAAGCCGTC
Organism: Chloroflexota bacterium; assembly: GCA_015478675.1. Next base: position 6,116 of record JADMIH010000184.1, read on the forward strand.
GGTCTCCCCGGGCTGAGTGGCTACATTGCAGATGTAGACTTTTATCGCTGTTTTGTTAGCTTTGACAGCGCGCGCAATATCTTCCACCAGGAGTGGCGGCATGATGCTGGTGTAAAGCGAACCTGGCCCGAGCACTATCACTTCGGCGCGATATATCTCTGATAGGGCTTCCGGGTAGCCGGGCGCGTGGGCAGGCTTCATAAAAACACGTTTGATCGGCACAGGGGTGCGTGGGATTACCGACTCGCCGCGCACAATATCGCCGTTTTGCAGCTCGGCATAAAGCTCGATGTCGGCAAGGGATGATGGGAGAACGTTGCCCTGCACTGCCAGCACGCGAGAAGACTCGCGAATACCCTGCTCGAAGCTGCCGGTAATGCCGGTCATAGCCACCAGAAAAAGGTTGCCGAAGGAATGGCCCTCAAGCTCGCCCGTGCCCTCGAACCTGTACTGAAACAACTCAGACATGAGAGGTTCGACATCGGAGAGGGCGACGAGATTGTTGCGGAAGTCGCCGGGAGGGAGTATACCGAGGTCACGGCGCAGGCGGCCCGAGGAGCCGCCGTCGTCCACCACATTCACCACAGCCGTAATGTTGTCGTTGAGTTCCTTGAGGCCGCGCAACAAGGTGGGCATACCCGTACCACCGCCTATGGCGACGATTTTTGGCCCCTCGGCGCGGCGTGCTGCCCTCAGTGGGGCGAGCACCGGTACTTCGAAGGCCCGGCCCATTGCTGAAGCAGTTCGCGCTGCCCTGTTGATGCCCCAAGCGCCCCATAAAGCAACCGCAAGCCCTACCAGAGTGACAGATAGCTCGCGTAGCGGGTGTGGTATAAACTGCAACGTAGCGAAGTAGAGGAAGGTAGTGCCCGTGCCGTCTGTGATGTAGAGGCGATAGAGGTTAGTCACCGCCATCGCAAGGCCGAGGCCCACAACAGCAACGCCCAGGGCGAAGAGCAACGCCCATCGCCTGAAGCCATAGCCGCTAGGTAGCCACTTATCCATCCTCAGAGCAAAGCCCTCCCTCGCCAGGTGTGCATGGTATTATACCTGAATAGGCTTAGAGGGACAACGGCTGGTGCAGCCGTAAGTGTTCAGAGTTGAGGTGGAGCAATCTTCAAGGAGTAGCTGTGGAGGCGTACCCTTAC
>JADMIH010000185.1 GCA_015478675.1 Chloroflexota bacterium
GCGCGGGGTTGCTCCCATTATCTCAGACTTTGCCCCCTATCTGAAATGCACCCGTGTGTAAAAGTTACTCAGCGCTCGCAAGAATTGCGTCGAGCAACCACATAGAGAGAGTCGCCCATGAGCAATCGGTTTGTGATGGGCAGGGTAGTGCGATACAAGAGGGGCGCCAGCCGGTACAATGCCGGATAACGTAGCCAACGCTGCCAGGTATGTATCTGCACACCCATGCTCTGCATACTGTGGATGGTAAAGCCGCACGCCTCTAAAAGGCGCGTTAGCGTTCGAGGCGTAAAGTAGTAGAGATGATCGTTAGGGCCAACTTCTGTCCAGTTGCGACCCAGCACCTTATAACCCAGGCTGCGTATGTTGGGTGTGCTCAAGCAGAAGATACCACCCGGGCGTACCAGGCGTGCGATGCGTTCTACGTAAGCACGAGGACTTTGCAGATGTTCGATCACATCCATTAATGTTACCCCGTCAAACCAGCCGTCGGGGTAGGGCGCTGTCTCCAACGTACCTGCATGTATTTGCCCACCGCTCACCTCTTTGGCCTGCGCCGCGCTGATGGGTGAGGTCTCCACACCATATACCTCCCAGCCGCGATTTTTGTCTGCAAGAAGGAAGCCGCCGGTGGCACAACCCACATCAAGCAATCGCCCGCTCTGCCGCACCGCCTCAAGAACATTGAGATACGGATCGTATCGCGCCAGATTAGCTGCGAGATCACCCACAATCTGACTAATCTTATCTGAGTATTGCTGCCAGTACTCGTCGGTGTAACGCCCGAACAGGTGCTCGGCCTTCCAGCGCGGGTTGGCATAAAGAAGGCCACAACCGGTGCAGCGCACCACCGGCGTGTTGTACTTCCACAGTATTATAGGATGCCCGGACGAAGGCGCACCACACAGATCACAGGCCGACACACGTTCGTAGCGAAGATCAACACTCTCCAGAGGCGCGAGGCCCGCCAGCTCTAAGATGCCCTTATCTACCAGGCGCACCACCAGAGCGCGGCTATCGTTATATGCCCAGTCTGGAAGTACATGTTCAGCGATCTGCTTCACTGTAGAGCCTGGGTGTTCTCGTATGAAGGCTATTATATCGGCTTCTACACTCCCAATAGATGTATGGTTTTCGGAGTTGAGGCGAAATCGGTAAGGTGTATGGTCAAGATCGCGCAGCAGATAGCGGGTGTCTCCAGGGGCGGCACTTTCGCGCAAGATAGCCTCTCCTTTTCGTGTCGTATTGAGCAAACTTAGCATGCTCAGCCCTGGCCGTGTAGCACTCGTCGCTCAAAGTGGCTCAAAGTGCTCTACGTCTAACACCCAGACTGATGCTCCACCTACCTGCACTTCTATGGGTCGGGGCATGTAGAACTCGGCGGGGTCGAAAGCCGAGGGGTAGGAGGAGACGTACTCTGTACGTGTGCGGCAGTTGGCCGAGAGCACGCTTATCACATTCTCCAGGTCCTCGTCTTGTATTCCCATCAGGAAGGTAGAGTTGCGCTCGCGCAGGAAGCCTCCTGTGCTATCAACCGTGGTGAAGGGTATGCTATTCTGGCGCAGCGCATGGCTGACCTTGACTGTATCTTGCCCCTGGACAACCGCGATGATTGCTTTCATAACCTCTTATTCTCCAGATGGCGTGGGAGCAAACTAACCTGGGATGGGCTAATTGACGTCGCCCATGTAAACCGTCGCTCGCCTCTCTTCACGGGGCGCTATCAGTGGCCGTAATGCTAGCGGATAGAGACGAGAGTTGTCAACTGTGTCCAGTTCCAGCCACTCCACAGCCAACTGCCCGACATCGGGCAGCGAGCCGGTTTGTGGCTCCGCGCCCTCGGCCAGGCTGCACTCGAATACAAACTCGATCCCATGATAATCGCTGTGGCGGTCAGCGAATTCGTGGTTCTTGCCTATATACTCTCTCACAAAGGCCAGGCCGCCGACTTTTATTTCGATGCCGGCTTCCTCAAGACATTCTCGTCTAAGAGTAGCATGGAGATCCTCGCCCGGTTCTTGCCCGCCGCCCGGCAGCTGGTACCAAAAGCCATCTTTATCGCTCAACTTGATAGTCAACACCTTGCCATCTGCTATTATAAGAGCCTTTGCCGAGTTCCTTATTGGTCTCATATGTTCGGTGCTCCTGCTGGAAACGGGGCTATAGAGTTGGCTGTCCCTTGGGGCGACGCCGGTAAGCCCTTTAGTCCTGCCTGTAGATTCTCACTCTGCGGAACGGCTCTTTGCCCCGGCTGATCGAGCCGAGGTTGTATCGCTCGGCTATCTGGTGCTGCAAGCGGCGTATGTGGGCTGCTTGTGGGGCAAGATCAACAGCGTTTGCTGTCTCCATTACCTGAACAATCGCCTCCTCTGCTTCTTCTATCGCGTTGGTCATCGGGTCGGCCTGCGGGGCCACGTCAAAGATGTTGGCCAGAGCAGATTGTATTTGTATCAGTGTGTTGCTCTTGAGCACATAAACGGGCACGTTGTCCTGCTCGGCTGCGCGCAAAGTCTGGGGGTTTTTGCGGTAGTAGTTCTTGAGTGTCATCACCATGTCGGCGTTATCTATGTCGCGCACCAGTGTTGCCGCCACTCTCAGGTGCTTTACCGCTTGTTCAAGCCTATCGCGGCTAACCCCGAAGGGGTATATACGCAAAGGCTTGTTGGAGGAGGCGTTTGAGGCGATGCTCATCGCGCTTGCGCCTAAGCGGGCTTGCTCACGCTGTCTCTCTTCTCGCTGGGCATCTTCCGGGTCGCGTTCTTCGTAGGCAGTGGTTTGCCGCGCTTCCGGCCTGCTTGCTTCACCTGCCGCCAGGGATGCAGATGCCCCATTCGCCCACTCACGCTCGAAAGGGCGGCTATTACCGCCATTCCCTTGCTGGGGACGACCTCCCCTATCGTTGCGCATAGAAGGCGAGTCGGGCATTTGCCGCCTCGGTGAGTTCGGCATGCCAAAGCTGCCGTTCGACCGTTCGTTGTAGCCGCCGCGCCCACCTCTGGCGTTGTTGCCTGCCCCGTCACCGCGCTGGCGGTCGCGCTGAGGTGACGGCGCTATATGGGCTATCTCGGTGTGGATATTGCCGTCGGAAAGGCGCGTCCTAATCTCAGGGGGTATTAGCTCTCCGCGCAGCATCGAGTCGACCACCTCGGCTACGTCGCGGTGTACAGCTACACGCTCGCGGTCGAGTATTTCTACGATGATATCGAAGGTAGGCGGAGCCTTGCGCTCCAGCACCGTCTTTTGCGTGCCGCGACGCCTTGCCTCCTCGTCACCCAACGTAACGGGCTGTATGCCGCCCACAAGGTCTGAGAGGGTAGGGTTTAGCATCAGGTTTTCCAGGCTGGTGCCGTGGGCTGTGCCTACAAGTTGCACGCCGCGCTCGGCTATAGTACGGGCGGCCTGTGCTTCCAACTCGGTGCCTATCTCATCTATGATGATGACTTCGGGCATGTGGTTTTCTACCGCCTCGATCATTACGGCGTGCTGGCGCTCAGGGAGAGGCACCTGCATGCGGCGCGACCGCCCGATAGAGGGGTGAGGAATATCGCCGTCGCCCGCTATCTCATTGGATGTATCCACAATTACCACGCGCTTGCCCAGCTCGTCCGAGAGGACGCGGGCGCACTCGCGCAGCAAAGTAGTCTTGCCAACACCCGGAGGGCCAACGAGCAATATGCTCTTGCCTGTTTCCACCAGGTCTTTGATGATAGATATGGTTCCGTAGACAGCACGACCTATGCGGCAGGTAAGGCCCACCACGTTGCCCCGGCGGTTGCGTATGCAGGAGATGCGGTGCAGTGTGCGCTCGATACCGGCGCGATTATCCCCACCGAACTCACCTATACGTTCGATGACGTAGTCCAGCTGCTCTCGGCCCACGTCGCTGTCGTTGAGGGTGTGCTCCACGTTGCGGTAGCGTGCTTCGGGCTTGCGCCCTAGGTCCATTACCACCTCAAGAAGGTTTACACGGTTGTTCAGCGCCTTGAGAGGGCTTACAATTTCCGGGGGAAGGGTGGCGAGTAGCGCATCGAGGTCATCGGTGATGACATGCTCCCCACCGTTACGCACCACCTCATTCGGATTGCTTGTTGTAGCGCCCCATTCCGCCAGCGCCTGCGCGGGTGCGGCCGCGGGTGCTTTGTCTTCGTGAGGCGACTCCGCCTTCGCGCCTTCGTAGTTCAGGCGCATACTTTCTTCAAAGGTATGAGACATATTGTTAAACGATCACCCCTTTTGTTGGGTTAAATGCCTGGCGCTTGCTCCCAGGCAGATTTTGTATGCTCGCCCGATGAGGCTTGAGTGAGATCGGCTGCTAACCTTTAATCTACAGCCCCTGATTTCTCGTTCCTCGTTCCTCATTGCTCCGTTGCTACCATTTCCCCACGCTTCGCCACCAGGAAAGGGGCGAGGGCGGGTTGGTGCGCCTTGACAGGCTCAGCCAGATATTTGACAAGGAGAGCCTGCTCGCTCAGCAGGTGAAAGCCTTTGGTTTCAAGCAGACCTTCCAGCTCGGTCTGGTATTCTCTAACACCACAATACACAGGTTTATTGATCCGGTGGGCGGCTTTCCACAAAACATAATCGATGGCTGCCGGGCAGAGGCTTCGGTTCGCCAGGTCGGGCCTGAAGATCAGCGTAATCCAGTGGCCGCGCGGGCCGGTCAACAGCTTGACGTAACCCCCAAGTGCCGTGTTGTCGCCATTCTCATCGGGCCACAGATATGATTTTTCGGTAACTTGAGGCGAAAAGAAGAAAGGCTGTGGTATGTTGCCAACATGCCAGCTTCTGCTCGTCAGCCCTTCGGCTGCCTGCACAGCCAGCGGGGTCACTGATGAATAGAGTTGCATCACATTCCAGGCGTCCTGATTGGTTTGTCGCCGCATTGGCTTGCCGGAAGGTTTGTCTATATGTGCGCTGGTTGGGGTGAAAAAGAGATTACCCCAGATGTATTCGGTTGTATAATTGGTAAAGCCAAGCCGCCTGAAAAGCTCCAAACGTGGGTCGTCCCTTGGCACCTTCACCGAGATGCGGGTTACTCCACGCTCGCCTGCCGCACGGCACACTTCTTCGAGCAGCACCTCCCAGCAACAGTCAGGCGCTCTCTCTATTGTGCCAAGCGCCGCGATCAACCACTCATCAGCTTTATTGCTTTTGCGCTGCGCCTGCACATACCCCAATACGCTCTTGCGGTCCACGCAGAGATAGGTGCAACTGGTCTGCGGCGCTATAGAAAAGGACGACTTTAAGAGACCGCCCAGCGCACGCTCGCCATCTATAAGCGTATATGGTGGATTGAGGCGCAGGACGCGCTGTCTCCGGCTGTTCAGGGCAAGGCCTAACAGGTCGGTAAGTCTGGCCGATCTAACCTTGTGCGCCATTTTTATCCCACCTAGTCAACGGCTGGTCGGCAGCGATGTGGGAGCGGCTTCTGCGTAGCTGGCGGCCCTCCCATCATGGTTGTTGCCCTCTGCGTTAGCGCCCACCATCTCAAGGAAATATTTGTGGAAGCGCAGGTCATCTGTTAATTCAGGGTGGAAGGCCGTAACGAGCATATTCTGCTGGCGGGCGGCCACCGGAGTGCCGTTGGGTAGGCTGGCTAGCACGTCCACTCCCTTACCGACTTCCTCGATCCTGGGAGCCCTGATAAAAATCGCCGGGAAAGGCTTCTCTCCGAGCGCCGCGATTTCTAGATTGGTCTCGAAGCTGTCAAGCTGGCGTCCAAAGGCGTTGCGTTCTACTTTCACGTCCATCATTCCCAGGAGCGGCTGGTCGCGCCCGACATCACGCGATAAAAGTATCATTCCCGCGCATGTACCATATACGGGCTTACCCTCCCCGACGTAACGCCGTACAGCCTCCTGCAGGCCATACTTGACGGCCAGCTTGCCGATGGCGGTGCTCTCGCCCCCGGGTATTATGAGGCCGTCCAGCCCTTCAAGCTGCTCAGGCAGCCGGACTTCCACCGCCTCGGCACCCAGGCGGCGCAAAGCCTCGATATGCTCTCTAAAGGCCCCTTGCAGGGCCAGTACGCCAATCTTCATGAAAACGGTAGCCGATCTTGAGCCGCAGCGCCTATCTGATCCTAGATGCCCAAAAGAAGCTGACATTGGGCAAAGCGCGACCCAAAGCCTCTTACCAACCCCTCACAGAGAGCAATTCTTCTCTTGGGAGGGTGGAAACGTTGATGCCCACCATCGGCTCACCCAGGTCGCGGCTCACTTCGGCAAGGATTACAGGGTTGTCCCAGTGAGTGACCGCCTGCACTATAGCGCGTGCACGCCGCTCAGGGTCGCCCGACTTGAAGATACCGGAGCCGACGAATACGCCGTCCGCGCCGAGAGCCATCATGAGGGCTGCATCGGCGGGAGTAGCTACACCGCCCGCAGCGAAATTGACCACCGGCAGCTTACCATTTTCTGCTACCCACACTACCAGCTCATATGGCGCGCCTAGCTCTTTAGCCTCGGTCATCAACTCTTCGTGGGGCATATTCTGGAGCTTGCGAATGCTGTCCCACACTGTGCGTATGTGCCGCACTGCTTCTACTACGTTACCGGTGCCGGCCTCACCTTTGGTCCTGATCATCGCTGCGCCCTCACCGATGCGGCGGAGGGCCTCCCCGAGGTCGCGGCAGCCGCAAACAAAGGGCACCTTGAAGTCATTTTTGTTGATATGGTAACGCTCGTCCGCCGGAGTGAGCACTTCGCTCTCATCGATGTAATCAATGCCGATAGCTTCCAGGATGCGAGCCTCGATGAAGTGGCCGATGCGGCACTTCGCCATCACGGGTATAGTCACCGCCTCCATAATCGAGGATACCATCCCCGGGTCGCTCATGCGGGCCACGCCGCCCTGGACGCGAATGTCAGCGGGCACCCTTTCGAGGGCCATAACCGCTGAAGCGCCTGCTTCTTCGGCGATGCGCGCCTGTTCAGGGTTGACAACGTCCATAATAACCCCGCCCTTGAGCATCTGGGCGAGGCCCTTCTTGGTTGTAATAGTAGACTTCTCCATCCTAAACTCCCTTTGGGAATTAGAGACCAGCCCAGCCTCTATTGCTACGCCAGGTACCATTTTGCGCCACCTTAACACACTGTAATTGTACCTTTTATGAAGGTATATAGCAAGCAGGCGCGTGACGGTATGCGCTCAGGGTCAGGGTGGAGCAATCTTCAAGGGGCATATGCGCGGGCGGCCCGCTACCCCCAACTACCCTCACCCCCCAAC
>JADMIH010000186.1 GCA_015478675.1 Chloroflexota bacterium
GCAAGGCCGGCGCATCCTCGCCGACCGCTGCCGCGAGCTTGACCTTACCGACCCTGTCGTGGTGGCCCCCGACCAGGGGCGGGTGGGCTGGGCCTTAGAAATGCGCGAGCGGCTTGGCGGCAACGCAGACCTGGCTATCATCGCCAAACAGCGCCCCACCGCCGACAAAGCCTACGCCGTCGAAATGGTCGGCAACGTGCGTGGCAGAACCGCCCTGCTCATAGACGACATGATAATGACAGGTGGTACACTAATTGCAGCAGCGGAAATGTTATTGAGCAGGGGCGCTCGTGCTGTATACGCCTGTGCTACCCATGCTGCCTTCGCACCCGAAGCGCAGGACCTCCTTGAGAAGTCGCCCTTCACCAAGGTGTTGGTTAGCGACACAGTGCCGATAAACGACAACTATCATGAGAATAGCAAGATCGAAGTAATAAGCCTGGCCGCTCTCTTCGCGGAAGCCATTCTGCATATACATGAAGATAGATCGGTGAGCGCGCTCTTCCGGTGAGGGTCTTGCACCGGACCAGCAACCGGCCCCAGATGGTCCCGGCCCCTCCGGTCGTTAAAGCTTAGTAGGAGTATTCCTTATTTTGGAGCCTGACAGTTGGATAGCGCTTTTCCTGGCTCTGCTGTGCCTTCTTCTTATTGCAGTGGATTCCGCGGTTGAAACCGCCCTTACTAATATATCTCGATTGAGGCTGCGCCAACTCCTGGACCGAGGCATACCCCGCGCTCAGGCTATAAGCGACCTGCTCGACAACCCTCAGCGCTTCCCTGCCACCATCCTCTTCGTCAATACAGTCTCCTTGCTCGCCGTCGGCTCGCTTGCCCTTTACGCATCACAGGGCTTTATCGAGTGGTGGGCGCACCCGCTGGCGGTGGTTATCGCCGCGCTGATCGTGCTGATCTTCGGGGTAGCTGTGCCCAAGTCACTGGCGTTACGCAACCCGGAGAGAATGGCGCTGGCGCTTTTTCGCCCCATCAATGTAATCAGGTACACCGTCTCGCCTCTCGTGGCGATTGCCTCCACCCTTGCCGCGCCCTTCGTCAACATCATAGGCGGGCGCACCACCCGCGCCGGACTATTCGTGACGCAAGAGGAGATGAGGATGCTCGTCAACGTGGGCGAGGAAGAAGGAGTAATCCAGCAGGAAGAAGAAGACCTTATTCACTCAATTTTCGAGTTCGGTGACACTGTAGTGCGCGAAGTGATGGTGCCGCGCCCCTATATTATGGCACTGGAAGAGAGCAGCACCGTAACGCAGGCCGCCGACCTGGCACTGGAGTCGGGTCACACACGCCTTCCTGTTTACAAAGATTCCATAGACACTGTAGTGGGTGTGGCTAACGTCCAGGATATGCTGCGCTCGCTGCGCGCAGGCGGCAATGCGCTGCCCGTTACAAATGTGATGCGCCCGGTTTACTACGTGCCGGAGACAAAGAAGGTGGACGAGCTACTGCGCGAATTGCAAAAGAGCCGCATGCACCTGGCTATCGTAGTTGATGAGTACGGCGGCACCGCTGGGTTGGTCACAATCGAAGACTTGCTTGAAGAGATAGTGGGCGAGATACAGGACGAGTATGATATAGAGCCACAGATGATAGAACAGATAAGCGACAACGAAGTGCGAGTAGACGCCCGTGTGAGCCTTGACGACATCAACCACTTGCTCAACGTCAACTGGGAAGCGGAGGACTCGGACACGATTGGCGGCTTTGTCTACGAGCAGCTAGGAAGGATCCCGGAGCCGGGCAACGCCGTGCAGGTAGGTAGCTTTGTGATTAACGTCCTCAGCACCGAAGGAGCCAGACTAAAGCAGCTATCAATAGTGCGCCAGCAGCCGATAGCCGAGGGTGAGAACGAAGGAGCGGTAGAGTAAGCCTCTATCCAGCTAGGATTTTCACATGCGTGGACTTGAATTGGTATGGGGTGTGACCTGGCGTATGACCATCTGGGGACTAGCCGGCGGTGCGCTCCTCGGGATTGTTTATGGTGGTCTCTTCGGAGGCGGCTTTGGGGCCTTGACTGGCGTGATCTTCGGTGGCCTTTTAGGCATTGTGCTGGGGTTGCTTGACGGAGTTGTGCTTGCTGCAATTACATATGCATCACCAACTTCGCAAACCGGCTCGGCACGTCGCCATGCGGTTACGCTTACTGTTAGCACCGTAATAGCTGGTTTCGGTACTCTTTTGGGTAGTATCTTCCTTGGCCTCTCCTATCATCTCTCGGAGGTGCTGCCGTGGGTCGTCTTCACTGCTATGCCTGTGCTACTGGCTATGAGCGCGGCTCGGTTCGCCACTGATAAAGTAGCGGCGTGGGTAGAGAAAATCGAGGTTTTATGATGCACACATCTGACCACGCGCCCGCAAGCGCAGAGTACGCAGAGCTTATAACCGCCGCAGCCGAGGCGCGACGTAACGCGTACGTGCCGTACTCGCATTTCAGAGTAGGAGCTGCGCTCCTGGCAAAGAGCGGCAAAATGTACACGGGGTGCAACGTGGAAAACATTTCCTACACTCCCACCATGTGCGCTGAAAGAGTAGCTCTCGGCTCCGCGATAGCAGCCGGAGAGGAGCCTGGCAGCTTTGAGGCGATAGCTGTGGTGGGTGACGACCCGGACCCTTCCACGCCATGTGGCGTCTGCCGGCAGATACTGGCCGAGCTGGCTCCCGGCTGCCTTGTGATTATCTCTGCCGCTCCCGAAAGGGGAAGAGGTATGTTGGTCCTCACAATTGAAGAGCTGCTGCCCTATGGCTTCACCTTCCAGACAGAGCGCGACTAATGCGTATCGAACACTCAGCACTCAGTTCTCCTGAGGAGGCAACGACCCCGATCGATGGACGTTTACAATGCTGAAGTGGTGCGCGCCTCTCTAACCACTATAATTATAGGCCGCCAACTGGAGACGTACGAGCAGGTCGGCTCAACGAACGACCTTGTGCGAGAAGCGGGCAGGCGTGGCGCGCCCGAAGGGCTTGTTATTCTCGCCGAGGAGCAAGTCGCCGGGCGAGGTCGCCTGGGCCGAGTGTGGAGCGCGCCTCCCTGCTGCTGTATTCTCTCTTCAATACTACTGCGCCCGCGATTTTCTCCAGAGCACGCCTTCTACCTGACAATCGCCGCCTCCCTGGCTATTTACCGTGCGTGTGCGGTGCTCCTCGCCGAGAGCAAGAGCTCTCGATGCAGACCTGATTCTCAACTCTCAACCCCCGCAATAAAGTGGCCCAATGACGTCCTCATCGGGGGGCGCAAAGTATCTGGCGTGCTCTGTGAGAGTGAGTTCAGCGGCGGCGCCTGGGCTTTCTCGATTGTGGGCTTCGGCATCAACGTAAATCTGGGGCCTGAGCAGCTTGGCGGCTTGCAAGCAACCGCCACGTCGCTTTCAATAGAGCTTGGCAGCGCGGTGAGCAGGGTGGGGCTGCTGTCGCGGGTGCTCAGCGAATTCGAGAGCCTCTATCTGCTACTGCAAAACGGGCAGCTTGAGGTTGTACATCGCCAGTGGGTTGCCGCCCTCGAAACGATAGGAAAGCGCGTATCTGTGCAAGAGCCGGGTGGCGCCATCACGGGGCAGGCTCTGCGCGTAGATAGCGATGGCGCTCTGGTGGTAAGAGCAGATAATGGCAAAGAGAAACGTGTGATTGCGGGCGACGTGCTGCCGGGCGCAAGCGAGACGTGAGGCTACCCATCATCTTTCGCTCAGCCTATGGAGCACCAGCTTTCGGCTGTGGGGCTTTAGGGTGGCGGCGGAGCCAGAGGCGGTATAGCTCCACCACCACAAGAAGATATGCGAAGCCGAGAGCATAGCCTGCCAGAGCATCCGACGCCCAGTGCTGGCCCATGTAAACCCGCGATGGGCCGACAAGCAAAATGAGCAGAGCAGTCACAACCAGTATCACCCACCTGATCACGCTGCGGCGCGACAGGAGGGTATAAGCCAGATAGAATATAAAACCGTAGAGGGTAACATAGCCTGTAACGTGGCCGCTCGGAAAAGAAGGGCTGGTCAGGGGGGCGTAGATATTCGCGAAGTTAGGAGTGGGGCGAGGACGGTCAACGAAACCCTTAATGATCTCCGCTGTGAGGCCCCCCGCGCCCGCGATGATCGTGAAAACCATCTCTGTACGCCAGCGCAGAGCGAACATAAAGAGCACTATCGCCGCAGCAATCATCCAGTTGTATGGCGCAAAGCCAGGGTAACTGATCCCTACCAGTAACGGCCCCAGGGCTTGTGGAAGCTCCTGTATCTCATGGGTCAGGCCGATATCGAAGTTAGTAGGTTGCAGGTCCGCCCGGATGACGACAAATGCCAGGAATATGAAGATGGCTGTGAGGAGAGCTATAGCCACGAGGATTTCGCTGCCCCGCAGGAGGGCGACAAAGCTCCCAGGGTGCCAGAAAGAGCGCTTGACCGGAGCAGGAAGAGCAGGGCTTGGTGCGCTCTGGGGTCCCTCGCTCCCCACAGCAGGTGGGTTCGACATGACGCTCTTTACGGCAAGATGTATGCCTACGCTATGCACGACGCGCTACGGCGCATTGAACCGCTGGGGGGCTGCCTGGCATGTGGTTTGCTCTCTCGTAGACTGTGGCGGCATGCCCGCTATTTGCCGGTCGCGCCGAAAAGCAATAACCAAAAACAGAGGTAACTCACAATGAACAACACCGGACAAAATGGCGGAACTTCCAGGGGCAGCGCTACGATAGGCTTTGTGCTGTCGCAAGAACAGTTTCCTGTGCCCGAATTGATTGACCTCGGCACGGCAGCGGCGCAGGCTGGCTTTGGCGCAGTCTGGGCTAGCGACCACTTCCAGCCCTGGCAGGACAACGAAGGTCATGCAGGGCTTGCATGGGTGACGCTTGCCGCTTTGGGCCAACGTGCCTCGCGGCTCCTCATGGGCACAGGCGTTACCTGCCCTACATACCGCTACCGGCCTGCCATCGTCGCGGAGGCCTTTGCTTCGCTCGGCATCCTATATCCAGAGCGCGTTTTCCTCGGCGTAGGCACCGGAGAGGCGCTGAACGAGCTGGCCGCGGGCGGCGGTTGGGGCGACTATAAAGAACGTGCGGCGCGACTGGTGGAGGCGGTAGAAGTTATACGCAAGCTCTGGTCTGGCGACGTCGTAAACCATAGAGGCGACTACTATCAGGTGGAGACTGCCAAGCTCTACGATGTGCCTTCGCCGCCTGTCCCGATTTACATCGCAGCCTCCGGGCCGCAGAGCCTGCGTCTGGCGGGTAAGCATGGAGATGGCCTGATTACCGACGCGGCCACTGTGATGCAGCCCAAGCTTATGCAGGCTTTTGAGGAGGGCGCTCGTTCCGCAGGCAAGGACCCCAAAAGTATGCCGATCCTGGTAGAACAGTGGGTAGTGGTTGGGGATGAGCAGGAGGCTGAAAAGTGGGCGCCGTTGTGGCAGTTCATACCCAAAGCATGGGAGCTATATGTGGATGATCCAGACCCGCGCGACATACAGGCCCGCGCTCAGAAGGAGGTCCTTCTCAAAGATGTTTATGCAAAATGGCAGGTAAGCAGCGACCCTCAGAAGCACGCCTCCGAAATCCAGAAGTTGATAGACAACGGCGTCAGCCATATCTTCGTCCACTCTCCCCAGGGCGACCAGCAAAGCGTGATCAACTTCTTCGGCCAGAAGGTACTGCCTCTGATAAAAGGGGAAACACCCGCTTGAGCCTGTCAGACTACCAGGTATAGCTTACCTGAAGAGGGGCAATATAGATCGAAGCGAAAGGAGAAGCTCGTTATGGGACGCCAGCATAAGAAGGAAGCTATTCACGATGAGGACAAAGGGCACGAAGAGCGCGGTCGCGAGGGGCACCCCTCCTTCGGCCTTCCGGCTACGCGGGATTATGAATTAGTTCCCGCAACTCGGAATTATCAATTATCAATTACGATTTCGTCTCCCCATTCATAATTACTAATTAATAATTCATAATCCCGCGTAGCCGGAAGGCCGAAGGAGGTGGAGGTGGCAGTCACGGTGGAGGACATAGCTAATTGCCCTACCTTTCAAGCAGAGGAGGGTCTACCTCAGGGCTGAACGCTCACAGCTGAATAAATTTCTCCCAGGAACCAGCTTGGCACAGCGCTGATCTGCTTTGTCTCCTCGAAGCCGCTTCTGAGCGCTAGCGTCTGCCACGTGTGGAATGATAGCGGATATGGCACCCAGATGTTGCCTCTGTCGGCGTTGTACTCCACCAGCACAAGATGTCCACTAGGCCGCAAGTAGCTTCGCACGAACTTAAGCACAGGCTCTTTGTGGCGCACAAAGTGAAGCGAATTCGCCATCACTATGCCGTCTAGCGCAGGAAGTTCTACAGGCCGTGTGAAATCGGCCTGTAGATAGTGCATCTTCACTTGCGGGAAGCGCGCGCGCATCTCTTTTTCTTGTTCGCGGAGTGCCTTGCCAGCCCTGTCCACAGAGTAAATCTCCCCTTTCGGCCCCAGCAAATCTGCCAGCGCCAGGGTAAATGCCCCTTCGCCGGAGCCAAAATCCGCCCAAGTACCCCCGGTGTTTCCAACTCCACCGTGAAGTAATCTGAGATGATCTTCATGTGTCATCAGCGTTCCCTATGACTCTGTGTAAGCTCTTGCTGTACAAGGCATGCTCACGCTTCTCCGTTACCTTCCGGCCGTCCTCTCCTGGGGCATCGGCAACTTGGCCTATATAACTGAAAGACAACCTGGAATAGTACAGTTCGTTCCGTTAAAGCCTTGTAGAAACCAAAAATCCCGCCCTCCACAGCAAAATAGAAGCACGAGATCCCTGTACAAATATTCTGGTGAGCCCGCCGGGGCTCGAACCCGGAACCCCCTGATTAAAAGTCAGATGCTCTACCATTGAGCTACGGGCTCTCCTGCCTGGGTATATCCCTCTTTAGATCAGCCGCCAGGCACAGACTATTATAGCAAATCAGGCATTTATAGTCCAGCATAGCCCTTACCGTAAATGTTCAGAGTAAGGCATGACCCTATGGGTCACCATTACGAATGAAAATACGAGTGATTTAGCACCCCTCTATACTACTATCCTTCTCATTTTTAGAGGAATTAGGGTGGAGGAACAAAGTTCAAGGGGTATATGTGCGGGTGTTGCTCCCTCGACTACCCTCACCTGCCCTCACCCACAGGCCCTCTCTCCCTTCATGGGAGA
>JADMIH010000386.1 GCA_015478675.1 Chloroflexota bacterium
AAGTTAGCATTGTGTATGCCACCTTCTCAGCGGTTTGCCAATCCATCCCCGCGCTGTCATAGATAGCCCTGATCATTTCGCTCATCATACTTCTACCTCCATAGTCACACGTAGGCACGTCCGAATTACTGATAAGATAACACAAGGCCTGGTACCGCGCAATAAGGGCCGGGGATCAGCTAATCCCTGATCCTTAGTCCCCTCGCCTTCAGCCTTCTGACTACAAAGATTACGAGCAGCAGGGCGATAAAGCCGTAAACAGCGGGGCCCAGCGGGGAGAGCCAACCTTCTACTTTGTTCCAGTTTTCGCCGAGGAAATAACCCGCGAACAGGAGCGCGCCGTCCCAAAGAGCGCTGCCTATAGCTGTGAAGAGTACAAAACGGCTATATGGCATGCTCGATAAGCCTGCGGGCACCGATACTATAGAGCGCATGCCGGGTATTACGCGAGCCACCAGCACGGCTGCATTACCGTGCAGGGCAAACCAGACGCGGGAGCGGTCGAGGTCCTCACGGGAGAGAAGGAGCCACTTGCCATAGTGGTCGAGCCAATCGCCTATCCGTGCCTCACCACTCCACCTGCCTATGCCGTAGAGGATGCTAGCTCCCATAGTAGAGCCTGTGGTGGCGGCTAGAAGCATCGCATAGATGTTGAACTTGCCGCTCGCGCTGAGGCTGCCGGAAAGTGGAAGTATCACCTCAGAGGGGATAGGAGGGAAAAGCGACTCGAGGGCTATGAGAAAAGCCACGCCAGGGTAGCCCACTGTAGCTATAACGTCAGTAGCCCACGACACCAGTTGTGCGATCAGTCCGCCCATTCCCGGTAATTATAGCACAGCGTGGCTCCGAGTCCCGCGCATCTGTGGTGCACAAGCTGCGCTTAGTCGGGTATCAGCGAGGCCCAGCCTGGCGCTAGCGCGAATATCTAATGGTAGGATCCCCACTACCTAACCCCGCTCCCCCACGAATGGGAAGGGGTCAGGGGGTGGGAGTTCGCCAACCGTGATCTATAAAAAGGCGCGGGATTCTCTGCAAACCCTGCCATGAAAGCCTCACGTTGGGAGCAACAAGGGCGTGCTTTTGCCGCATAGCAGTATGTGCTACACTTCCTCGCCTTCTACGTGGTCCATGCGTGTCTCAATGCCTCTGCTATCAGGCGCGCCTAGCAGCACTTCGCGGGGCTTACCCCGGTTCTCCGCGTTGGCTGGGGCTATCAAGCCAAGCTCTTCCATTTGCTCTACCAGGCGAGCGGCGCGGTTGTAGCCGATACGCAGCTTGCGCTGGAGCATGGAGACAGAAACATAGCTAGTACGCTTCACCTGCTCGATAGCTTGCTCCAGCAATTCGCTCTCCTCGTC
>JADMIH010000187.1 GCA_015478675.1 Chloroflexota bacterium
TCACAATCAGGGCATTGCTCTACCTCAAGTCTAACCGCTTACAGCAACAGGGTGCACGCCAGCTTTTAGGCAAACTGGCTGCATGGCAAATAAGAGCGGGTGGAGCAGTTACAAGTTGGCTTAGGGGGTTTAGCTTCGCGCACGAAGCCAGCAGCGACTGGTAGGCTGAACTCGCATGAAACTGGCTCTTGTTCCCTTTTGCCAAACTTGCCTAAATCCTGGCGCGCACCCACAGCAACACAGGCAATATGTCGGTTGCATGCGGTGTGCTATAATACGGACCGTTGGTATGGTGGGCACGTGCGCGGCCTGGTCCGCCACGCTCAAGACGCCAGCTCGAGCGCCACAATCCTTGGCCCATGACGAAGACAATACCCGGTGTGCGGCGGTCTGTAAAAGCTGCACAAGAGTGCCTCGACCCAGGTGGCGTTACCGGAACCGGGACAGGAGAATTGATGCCCTATCAAAATGAAGACGCACTTCTGGACCAGATCCAGCGTGACACCTTCCAGTACTTCATATATGAGACCAACCCGGCCAACGGGCTGGTCGCCGACAGCACAAAACAAGGTACAGCCGCCAGCATCGCTGCGGTTGGCCTCGGTCTGACCGCGTATCCCGTCGCTGTCGAGCGAGGCTTCATCTCCCGCGCCGAGGCTACCGCTCGCACGCTCGCCACCCTGCGCTTTTTTTGGGACGGGCCTCAGGGACCGCAGGCCGACGCGATCGGGCACCACGGGTTCTACTATCATTTCCTCGATCTACAGAGTGGCCGCCGCGCCTGGAACTCTGAGATCTCGACCATCGACTCGGCCTATTTGCTCGCGGGCGCGCTGACGACTGCACGCTATTTCAATGGTGACAACTCTGGAGAGCGTGAGATACGCGAGCTGGCCGAGGCGCTTTACCGCCGCGCCGACTGGCAGTGGTACCAGAACGGCGGCCCGCTCGTGAGCCACGGCTGGACCCCGGAGGGGGGCTTCATCCCGTACAGGTGGGAAGGGTATAGTGAGGCGCTCATCCTGTACGTCCTGGGCCTCGCTTCACCCACTTCACCTCTGCCTGTGGAGAGCTATACCGCCTGGGCCGCGACATATCAATGGGAACAGCTTTACGGCTACGATCACCTCTACGCGGGGCCGCTTTTCATCCATCAACTCTCGCACATTTGGATTGACTTTCGCGGCATCCGGGACGCGCCGATGAGGGAGCACAACAGCGATTACTTCGAGAACAGCCGGTGGGCAACCTATGTGCAGCAGCAGTATGCTATACAGAACCCACGCGGTTTTCGCGGATATGGCGAGTGGGTATGGGGCATCACCGCCAGTGACGGCCCCGGGCCGGCCACCCGCCAGGTAAACGGGCAGGACCTGGAGTTTTATGATTACGTGGCTCGCGGCGTCCCTAATGGCCCGGATGACGGCACGGTTGCCCCCTGGGCCGTCGTCGCCTCGCTGCCGTTCGCGCCGGAGATCGTAGTGCCGACCATCGCCCACCTGAACGTTCATCATCCTAACACGATGGGCAACTATGGCTTCAAATGTAGCTTCAACCACACCTTTTCGGACAGCGCGGGCCGTGAGTGGATGTCGCAAAGCTACTATGGCCTCGACCAGGGGCCGATCGTGATGATGATCGAGAACTATCGCTCAGGGTGGCTCTGGGATTTACTGCGCCCGTGCGAGTGGTTGGTCAAAGGCCTGCGCCGCGCAGGATTCCGCGGCGGCTGGCTCGACACCCCTGATCTGCCGATGGAGCAACAAGACCCGAGGAACGAATCATGACCGCTTCTGATCCCGCCGGAACAGGCGCGCCCACAGATGACACCTCCCGCTCTGACGCGCTCGTCTTCTTCGGCGCTACGGGCGACCTGGCTCACAAGCAAATCTTCCCGGCTCTCTACGCGATGGTGCGTCGAGGACGCCTCGACATGCCTGTAATCGGCGTGGCAGGCTCCAGCTGGACCTACGACCAGCTGATAGCACGAGCACGCGACAGCATCGAGAAGAGTGCTGCGGGCAGTGCGAGCGGCGTGGACGAAGAGGCTTTCAAGAAGTTATCGGCGATGCTGCGCTACGTGGGCGGCGACTACAAAGAACCGGCGACGTATGAACTTTTACGGAAGGCTCTCGGCGCGGCCGCGCGGCCCCTGCACTACCTGGCGATTCCAACCAGCCTCTTTGAGACCGTGGCCGCAGGGCTGGCGAAGGCGGGCTGCGCGAAGAACGCTCGCGTGGTGGTCGAAAAGCCGTTCGGGCGCGACCTGGCTTCGGCCCAGGAACTCAACCGTGCATTGCACCTGTACTTCCCTGATGGAGCCATTTTCCGTATTGACCACTACCTGGGTAAGGAGCCGGTGCAGAATCTCCTCTTTTTCCGATTTGCCAACACCTTTCTCGAGCCGATATGGAACCGTAACTACATAGAGAGCGTGCAGATTACGATGGCCGAGAGCTTCGGCGTTGCCGGGCGTGGGAAGTTCTACGAGGAGGTCGGCGCCATAAGGGACGTGGTGCAGAACCACTTGCTACAGATAACGGCTCTATTGGCGATGGACCCGCCGCTGCCCAACGACCCTGATGGGGAGCGCACCCAGAAGTCCCTCCTGCTAAAGGCGATCCGCCCTCTCGACCCTGCGGACGTGGTGCGCGGCCAGTACAAAGGGTACAAACAAGAAGAGGGCGTGGCCCCCGACTCGCAGGTGGAGACTTTCGCCGCGCTACGCCTCTTTATAGACAACTGGCGCTGGGCAGGAGTGCCTTTCTACATACGAGCGGGTAAATTCCTGCCTGTAACTTCCAATGAGGCGCTGGCGCATCTCAAGCGTCCGCCGCTGGATGTCTTTGCAGGCAAGACAGAGGAGCCTGCCAACTTCCTGCGCTTCCGCCTCAGCCCCGACGCCTTTATAGCTCTGAACGCGCAGGTTAAAAAGCCTGGTGAGCAAATGGAGGGGCAGACTGTGGAACTGGTTGCACAGCACTACATGCATGACGAAATGGCGCCCTACGAGCGTCTGTTGGGCGATGCTATGAGTGGGAAAGCAACGCTATTCGCACGGGAAGACGCCCTCGAAGCCGCCTGGCGAGTAGTAGACCCTGTGTTGAACAACCCTCCGCCGGTCTACCAATACGATCAGAACAGTTGGGGGCCTGCTGAGGTAGAGTTGTTACCCGTGCCGCCCGGTGGCTGGCACAACCCTAACCCGTCTAAAGATAGCCCAAAGTAGTCGGTAGTGCGTAACTATCCGCCACTCACGTATTAGGAGTGTAACAACATGGTAGAGCATATCAGCCCGCTTGCAGGCAAACTCGCGCCGGAAGAGCTACTGATCGACGTCGCCCGGCTCCAGGGCCAATATTACGATCTGCATCCGGACCCATCAGTTTCGGAGCAGCGTGTCCACTTCGGCACGTCCGGACATCGCGGCTCGGCTGCTGACAGTACCTTCAATGAGGACCACATCCTGGCGGCCACGCAGGCTATCGTCGAGTACCGCACCGGACAGGGTATTACAGGCCCGCTCTTTCTCGGCAAAGACTCTCACGCCCTCTCTGAGCCTGCCGAGCGAACGGCACTTGAGGTGCTGGCCGCGCACGGCGTGGAGACCCGCCCGGCGCTGAACAATGCGCTCACCCCGGTCCCGGTCGTCTCGCACGCCATCCTGACCTACAACCGGGGTCGAGGTCAAGGTCGCGGCTTGAAGACGGGCCTTGCAGATGGCATCATCATCACACCCTCGCATAACCCGCCCCGCGACGGTGGTTTCAAGTACAATCCGCCAAACGGCGGTCCCGCTGAACCTGACATTACGGGTTGGATCCAGGATCGGGCGAACGCGCTCCTCACCGAGAAGAACCGAGGGGTCCGCAGGATTCCCTATACTGCCGCTCTCGCCGCCTCGACGACTCATCCTTATGACTTCATCACCCCATACGTCGCCGACCTGGGAAGCGTGGTTGACATGGAGGCGATTCGGACGGCGGGCATTACCATAGGAGTGGACCCTCTGGGTGGTGCGGCGCTGGGCTACTGGGAGCCTATCGGCGAGCGATACGGCCTGCACCTAACCGTCGTGAACAAGACCGCTGACCCCACTTTCCGTTTCGTGCCGGTAGACTACGACGGCCAGATCCGTATGGACATCTCATCACCATATATTATGACTAACCTGGTTCGCCTGAAAGATGAGTACGACATCGCCTTTGGCACCGACCCTGACGCCGACCGGCACGGCATCGTCACGCGCAGCATCGGCCTGATGAATCCCAACCACTACCTGGCGGTCGCCATCTGGTATCTCTTCCAGAATCGGCCAGACTGGCCCGCAACGAGCCAGGTAGGAAAGACGGTGGTAAGCAGCAGCATTATAGACCGCGTGGCGCGTGACATCGGTAGGCAACTGTACGAAGTGCCGGTGGGGTTCAAGTGGTTCGTGTCGGGCTTGCTCGATGGCCGGCTGGGCTTCGGTGGAGAAGAGAGCGCGGGGGCCTCCTTCCTGCGACGCGACGGCACCGTCTGGACCACCGACAAGGATGGGCTGATCATGAGCCTGTTAGCGGCTGAGATCACCGCGCGCACGGGCCGCGACCCCGGCCAGCATTACGCCGATCTCACGGCTCGCCTGGGGACTCCGTTCTACAACCGCGTTGACTCCCCGGCCACACCGGAGCAGAAGGCGCGCCTGAGCAAGCTGTCGCCAGGAGACGTCCAGACCACCACTCTAGCCGGGGAACCTATACAAGCAAAGCTGACCACAGCACCCGGCAACAGCGCGCCGATAGGCGGTCTCAAAGTCGTGACCGAGCATAGCTGGTTTGCGGCACGTCCCTCCGGCACCGAAAGCGTCAACAAAGTGTATGCTGAGAGCTTCACCAGCCAGGCCCACCTCGACCAGGTCCTCGCGGAAGCCGAAACCATTGTGCGCGGAGATTCATAAGCTCCTACCCATTACCCATTACCACGCGCACCTCGTGCCTCTGCCTGTCGTCAACGAGCGGCACTTTACAATCGGGCAGGGGTGAGCCGTCCAACTCTACTTTCTGTACCTGGCTGGTCTGACCTGCACCCTTCTCCACGCTGATCCGGTAACTGGTCTCCCCACGCGTGTAGACCATGCTGTAGCCGGGCCAGTGCGAGGGGATGCACGGCTCGACGGTGAAGTGGTCGCCGTGCAGCTTCAGCCCAAGCACATATTCGACCCCCACGTGGTAGAGCCAGCTTGCCGACCCCGTGCACCAGGTCCACCCTCCCCGGCCCGTGTGCTGGGGGTGCGAGTAGACATCGGCGGCTATGACGTAAGGCTCTACTTTATACTGCGCGACCTCCTCTGGCGTGCGGGCGTGATTTACAGGGTTGAGCATACTGAAGAGGCGGTAAGCTCCGTCGCCGTCTCCCATCAGAACGTGAGCGAGCACTGTCCGGGTGGCCGCGTGCGTATATTGCCCACCGTTCTCTCGAACTCCGGGCAGGTAACCTTTTATATAGCCGGTGGTCCTGAGGTGACTGGTCGAAAGGGGGCGTCAAAAGAAGGATCATCTCTCCTTGCTCCCGCACCAGTTGCGCCTCCACCGCTTGCATCGCCTTTGCAGCGCGCTCCTTGCTACTTGCAGAGCCAAGAGGCGTGCCGTCGTCGTAAAAGGCGCGTAGATACCACTCTCCATCCCATGCCTCTCGCTCCAGCGCCCCGCGCAGCCGCTCCATATCGGCGCGCAGCTTGACGGCGCGCTCTTTGTCCCCACGCAGATCACACAGGGGCGCAAGCCCCCCAGGGTGGCGTAGAGGAACCACCCCACCCATACGCTCTCCCCTCGCCCCTCCCGGCCAACGCGGTTCATGCCATCATTCCAGTCGCCCATGCCCATGAGAGGGAGACCGTGCGCGCCGGCAGTTGTGCCATGGGCGATAGCCCGCAGGCAATGCTCGTAGACGCTCCCCTTCTCCTCTGATATAGCAGGTGTGCTGTACATGTCCTCCTGGTCGGGAGTCAGGAGCAGAGCTTGCAAGAACGGGAGCTGCTCGTCGAGTATCCCCGTGTCGCCGGTGGCCTCGATGTAGTAGGCAGTAACAAAAGGGAGCCAGAGGAGGTCGTCCGAGAAGCGGGTACGCACGCCGCGCCCGGTTGGTGGGTGCCACCAGTGCTGCACGTCTCCCTCTTTGAACTGCCGCGCCGCATGGCGTAATATCTGCTCGCGGGCCATCCTGGGCGCCGCGTAGACCAGCGACATAGCATCCTGCAACTGGTCACGGAAGCCGTAAGCGCCCCCACTCTGGTAGAAGGCCGTGCGCCCCCAGAGACGGCAACTTACGCTCTGGTAGAGGAGCCAGCGGTTTAACAGCATGTTCATGCCGGAGTCGGGCGTCTCTACGCTCACTGCCGAGAGAAGCCGGTCCCACGACGCCAGGGCGCCCCTGTACTCCGCCTCGGTCTGCTCCATATCGCGGTACCTGGCGGCGAGAGTGCGCGCATGGCCGGCGTTGTCTCCTTCACCCAGCGCAAAGATAAGGGAACGCTCCTCACCCGGCTGTAATTCGATGGGGCATTTGGAGTGCCATGCAGGGGTCAAGCCCCGCCCCAACGCGCCCTGAGAGCGCCTGACCTGAATGCGAAGTAGAACCGAGGGCCGCCGGGTCCCCGACGGAGCCGTTGCGCCCCAGGAACTCGGCCTTGTCCAGCCCGAAGCTCGCTCTGTACCCCACAGGCTGCCCGCCGAACGGAGCAGATGCGGCGGACCAGACCGCTCCGCCCTCTGAATCGTGTATGTATATGAAGGCCCCGTAGGCATCACGTACCCTTGCCGGGACGCGGCGAGTCACGACCTTGTGCTCGGTGGCAAGCTCGCGCGCGTATTCCTCAAGCCTCTCCAGGCTGAAAAGCTCGCCATGCAATTAGGCCTGAATATCCGACGATTCGCGGGGTTGTTTGGGCCGGCGGCGCGAAGGCTTGCGTGGCGAGATGTCGATCTTCATCCTACCCGTAGGCTTGATGCTAGCATACGTTATTCTATTCTAAAGGCTCGTTTATTTCCAACTGACGATTTGCTGTAGGTGTTCAGAGTTGGGGTGCAGGGGCCTTGCCCCTGATGGGGTTGCAGGGGTGTCCCCTGATACTCACCAGGAAGCAAGCCCCCTCTCCCTTC
>JADMIH010000188.1 GCA_015478675.1 Chloroflexota bacterium
CCGCCGCCACTCCAAGCCGCCCGCGATCCAGCGCCGACATAGCTATCTTGAAGCCTCCGCCCGGTGCGCCCAGCAGCGCGCTCTTCGGCACTCGGCACTCTCTGAGGGTAATATGCACATGTTCGGAGGCTCTGTGCCCTAACTCTTTGCCGGGCATCGGCTCCCTGTGGAAGCCTGGCGTATCTGTATCTACCAGGAAGGCGCAGATACCCCGATGTCTGGCTTCGCGGTCCCTGCTGGCGAAGACTATGGCAAGGTGCGCGCTAGTGCCATTAGTGATCCATATCTTTTCGCCGTTGAGCAGATAGCCGTCGCCGTCTTCGCGGCCGGTAGCCTCTATCCCGGCTACATCTGAGCCTGCGTTCGGCTCGGTGAGGGCATAACAGCCAATCCACTCGCCTGTCGCCAGCCTGGGCAGGTAGCGTCGCTTCTGCTCTTCGGTGCCCCAGTCGTTGACGCACCCTGCTACCAGGCCGGCATGCACCGTCAGGAAGCCGCGCACCGCGGAGTCGGCCCACCCCAACTCTTCCAGCAGCAAGGCATAGCTCACGTAATCCATGCCCGCGCCGCCATACTCCCGGCTGACCGTAGCCGCCAGAAAGCCCAGCTCGGCCATGCGCTCTATCAGGTGCGCGGGGAATACACCCCGCTCGTCGGCCTCACGAGCGAGAGGAGCCACTTCGTTCTGCGCGAAGTGGCGTGCAAGAGCCTGTATGCGCTGTTGTTCCGGCGTTAGCTCGAAGTTCATATAGTAGGTGTATCTTCTCCAGCGCCGCTCGTGGTGGGTCTGGTACTGTCCAACCCTACAACCGCTATTGCTTCTATTTCGACCAGCACCTCGTCCTCGAAGAAGCGCGAGATTTCGAGTAGAGCCGTCGCGGGGTAGTAAGGGCCAAAGAAAGAGCGATGCACCTCGCCGAGGGCCTTGAGGTGCGCCCTGTAGCCATCTCGGTCTTTGACGAAGATGGTCATTTTGACTATATCTTGCATCTTGCCGCCCGCCTCGCTCACCACTGCTTGCAAATTGCTCAACACTTGCCTGTATTGCGCGATGATATCGCCTGGGGCAACTATCTTGCCTGCTGCGTCGCCCGCCGTTTGCCCGGCCAGAAATAAGAGCGAACCGCCCGACGCCAGCACGCCATGATTGAAGCCGCTGGGGTGGGCTAAAGATGGTGGATTGATGAGCTTCATAGTTCTGAGCTTACGCTGCTTATCTCCCTGTAAACTTCGGCTTTTCTTTCTTCTTGAACGCCTCGTAGAAGATGCGGTGATCTTCTCCCATGAGCATTAGCGCCTGAGCCTGAGCTTCGGCTTCCAGGGCTGATGCAAGGTCCATGTTTAGCTCATTATGTATCATACGCTTGGTCATCGAGATCGCAAGGCTGGGACCTTGCGCCAGCCGCCTTGCCCACTCCTGCGCAGTGGACATCAGATCGTCGTGCGGCACAACACGGTTTACCAGGCCGTAACGGTCGGCGGTAGCGGCGTCAATTGTCTCCCCAAATAAGAGCAATTCGGCTGCACGTCCAGTGCCGACGATCCTGGGCAGCAAGTAGCCCGAACCCATATCTACTCCGGCCAGTCCCACCCTGGTGAAGAGAAAGGCGAAGCGCGCCTTCTCTGAGGCGATACGCAAATCAGAAGCCAATGCGAGCACCGCGCCCGCGCCTGCCGCCATGCCGTTGAGGGCGGCTATGATCGGCTTGTCAAGGAGCCGCATGTTCTGTACCACCGCTCCTGTCATACGTGTGAAGGCGAGGTGGTCCTTCACGTTGCGGTCCAGCAGTTGGCCGATGATCTCATGCACATCGCCCCCTGAGCAGAAGCTGTCGCCTGTGCCTGTGATTATGAGCACCCGCACTGAATCGTCGTAGCGCACTTTCTCCAGCAGATCCCGAAGCTGTGCATATACCTCGAATGTGAGTGCATTCAGCACCTCTGGGCGATTGAGAGTTATAGTGCTAACGCCGTCGTTCACATCGTAGAGAAAATCATACGCCATTGTAACTCTCTTTTCGGTGGTCAGGGAAGTAGCCCATTGACTGATAGCACGTCACGACATCACTCCGCCGCCATCTATATTGATAGCCTGGCCTGTGATACCCTTGCTCGCGTCCTGTGCGAGGTATACGACCATTGCAGCTATCTCTTGCGGCTCTATAAGCCGGTGCTGCGGGCTTACTTTTTCCAGGGCTTCTCGCGCTGCCTCTCGCGACATGCCTGTGCGCTCTATTATATTGTCTATGCTCGCTGACGTCATCGGGGTGTCTACATAACCAGGGCAGATGGCGTTTACGGTGATGTTATAGGGGACAAGCTCGGCAGCCAGAGCGCGGGTAAGGCCCAGAACTCCATGTTTAGCCGCAGTATAAGCCGCTACATAGCGCTCACCTATCCGGGCTGCGGTAGATGCGATGTTGATAATGCGCCCATAACGTTGCTCGACAAACAGCGGCACAAAGGCTTTGCTTACGTAGTAGACGCTTGTCAGGTTTGTGTCGAGCATCCGGTGCCACAACTCATCGGGGTGCTCAATAAACTTATGGCTGGCGGCGTTGCCCGCGTTGTTTACCAGTATGTCTACACCGCCGAGCTTGTCTTGCGCTTGCTGTGCCATCGCGCTCACTTGCTGAGGATCGGTCACATCGCATGAAACAGCGACACCCAGGCGGCCCGTTCTGGCAATTTCACCAGCGAGCATCTCGATCTCTCTGGTGGTGCGTGCGGTGACAGCCACATCAGCGCCCGCATGGGCCAGGGCCAGGGCTATAGAGCGGCCTATGCCCCGGCCAGCGCCTGTCACAACCGCCCGCCGCCCCGCGAGCAGAGAGTTATCCGGGCTTGCCATCAAAGGCTACTCTCCTTGCCCAACTACAAAGCTTCTACTCCCTCTACAAAGGAAAGGGATGAGCGCCTATTCTGTCTATTGATATACAACTCTTGGGCATGGCACGTCAATAGAGGATTCGTATTGCGTGAGGGGTTAGGGATGGTGTACCTCCATCTTGAACTTACGCAATACGAAGTACGCAACACGTACCAGTCTTAACCAGTCGCCAGCACACAGAGGTCAGCACGGCCTGCCGCAAGGATAGTGTTTATGTCATTGCTGTTGGTCAGGTAGCCTCCGACCATAGTTGGTATGTGAGCTTCATTGCGTATACGGTCCGAATAGGAGGTGAGAAAGCCGCGACCATATGCAGGCACGCCGCTAATTGTCGTCTGCCCTGCCTGCACAGTTACCAGGTCGCACCCTTGCTCTTTGAGTGCAGCGGCGAAGACAACTGCGTCCTCGATGCCGGCACCGCCTCTAGCGCAATCGGCGGCGGATATAGACACGGAGATTGGTTTGCTCTGCGGCCATCGCTCCCGCACGGCGCTGAATACCTCAAGTGGGTAGCGCATGCGCTTTTCCAGGCTCCCGCCATATTGATCTCTGCGCAAATTGGTGAGGGGTGAGAGGAAGCTGGCGAGCAGATAGCCCTGCGCGAAATTGAGTTGCAGCAAGTCGAAGCCTGCTTCGTCCGCCATCCTCGCACCTCGTACAAAGTCATCGTGCACCCGGTCCATATCGGTTCTATCCATCTCCCTGGGGACCTGGCTCAACTGTGTATAAGGAATAGGCGACGCTGACAGGAGAGGCCAGTTGCCTTCACGTAGCGGTCTGTCCAGCCCCTCAGAGGGGGGCCGTGTCGAACCTCGCCGCCCCGCATGGTTCAATTCCACGCCTACCTTCGGGCGTGAACCCTCATGTATATTACCGACAATTTGCGCCCACTCCGCGAGATGCCCATCTTCATACAGTCCACTGTCGCAGGGGGTTATTCGCCCTTCAGCCGAAAGAGCGACGATGTTTATCATTATCAGCCCAGCGCCGCTGTGGGTGGCTATATCTGAGATTGGTTGCTGCCCGACGCTCTCCGGCGCGGGCAACGCGACCACGCGATTGGAAAGCCTCAGTCCACGCAATATCAGCGGCGCGAAGATGGGTGGCGGCGCTACGAGGCAGGCAGCATGGGCAGCGTGAGCAGCATGCTCGACTTGAGGTAGCTCGGCGTTTGACGTATACCACCTGTCTAGAGCATCCCCGAAGCGCACATCCCGAAAATGGAGATCGTCGTAGGTGATGCGGCCACTGCGGGTAAGCAGTTGGAAGGCGAACTGCATAGGTGTGAGGCCGAGATAGCGTTTGATTGTCTCAAAATAGGTCATGCTCTCTTGCGCGGCGCGTTGGAAGACCTCAACGACAGGCTTTCTCTCCAGCTCGTACTCATTGAGGGCTGCGTCCATGTTTGGATAGCTCTCCAGGGCGGTAGCAAGGGTGATAGCATCTTCCATCGCCAGCTTGGTGCCTGAGCCTATTGAGAAATGGGCTGTGTGGGCGGCGTCTCCCACCAGCGCCACTTTGCTTTCCTCCCCAGACGCAGTTTTGACCGTGTGGTGCCAGCTACGGGTCTTGAGAGTGGGGAAGTTGATCCACTTCGAGTTGTTGCTCAGGAGGGTTTCTCCGCCCAGGTCGCCGGCGAGGAGTTGGCGGCAATAGACCAGGCTTTCATCTTCGGTTGCCCTATCGAGGCCTGCATTGAGCCATGTCGTCTCGTCACACTCCACGATGAACGTGCTGGTGTCGCCGCTGAATGGGTAGGCGTGTACATTGAAGAGGCCATCTTCGTTCTCATGAAAGATGAAGTTGAAGGCGTCGAGCACTTTGTTCGCGCCAAGCCAGATGTATCTTGCTTTACCTAGCTCTATTGTCGGCTTGAAGACAGATTCGTATTCTTTACGAACAAGGCTGTTTATGCCGTCGGCTGCGATGAGAAGGTCATGTTCAGGCAGTTGTGAGAGGTGTTGCACCTCACTATTGAAGCGAAGGGCCACGCCCAGCTCGGCGCAGCGCCTTTGCAGGATATTCAGCAGCTGCTTGCGTGCGATACTTGCGATGACATGCCCACCGCAGCGTATCGTCTCGCCCCGGTAGCGCACGTCAATTGCATCCCAGATAACGAAATTGTCGGTGATTTGCGTGTAGGTTTTGTAATCCGCGCGCTGGAAGGAGGAGAGGGTACGGTCGGAAAAGACCACGCCCCAGCCATAGGTCACATCAGCAGGGTTGCGCTCGATGATGGTGACATCGCACGCAGGGTTCGCCTTCTTGATGAGCAAGCCTGCGTAAAGCCCAGCCGGGCCTGCCCCAACTATAACCACCCTCATCGTCTTCAACCCCCGCCTGTGGCGGAATTAGCAGCTATGAATTATGAATTATGAGTTAATGGCGGCGCTGGTGATTACCATTAATTCGTAACTCGTAACTGTTAATTCATAATTCATAATCCGTGATCCCCAGGCTTTCCGAGAGCATTTGCAACTGGGCTATATCGGGAACTGTGGGGAATAGGATTAGCTCGTCACAGCCTGCTTCCTGATAGCCTCGGATGAACTGTGCTACAGCCTGCGGAGTTGTGAGAAGCCCCGCGGCTATCTTGTCGGCGAATGGACCTGTAAAGGCGTAGTATTCTTTGAGGTATGCCGTGCCCGCCTCGGAGCTGCCTCCCAGGGCAAAATATCCTTGCGCCCACAATTGCGGATTGCCTGGCCGCCCGGCGTCTGTCCAGGCGGCGCGAGCTTTGTCGGCGGCCTTCGCAAAAGCTTTGGGTGGGCCGCCGCCATGCACATAGCCATCCGCATAGCGGGCCATGCGTGCGAAACCACTGTCAGACAATCCGCCCACGAGAAGCGGCGGACCTCCTGCACGTGGAGCTTCGGGGCCTGGGCTTTCTTCCCATAGGGTGCGTAAGGCAGCAAGCTGCTCCGCCAGCCTCTTGCCTCTCGCACTGTAGTCTATGCCGGCACGTGCGTAATCTTCCTGGCGCGCGCCCACCGCCACGCCGAGCACGAGCCGCCCACCTGAGACAGCATCAATAGAGGAGGCCATCTTAGCAAGCACCGCTGTGTTGTGCATCAGGCTAACGACAATGGTAGTTGCCAGCCGTACCCGTTGGGTGACAGCGGCGGCTACCGCGAGTGCGATCAGTGGATCGTAGCTGTTGTAAACGAGCCTGTCAATCACACCGAGGCTTGAAAACGGCCCTTCATCTGCCTGCCTTGCCCACTCGATGATAAGCTCGCCTCCAGCGCCCGGCACACTGCTCGGCAAACCTACTCCAACGCGCATTGGCGCAACCTCCTTGTCGCCTAGGCCTCTTTGCTGCACCTTGCCTGTTCGATGGTGTGGTGCGGCGAAATAACAAGAGGAGTATGCCACAAAGTCGCGCACCGCTCAAGCAACGAGTGTTCAAATGGGGTTTACTTCGCGGGTCCACCACAGAAGCATAGAGAAACCCTCCTATTTATCATGCGCTCGCCATACCTCTGCTGTGGATTTAACGCGTTCTTAGTTCGTCTCGTCCGCCTCGACCTCTTTTTGGCGCGGCGAGACGCCTTCGTCGCCTGTTTCGCGCCCACTCCTGCCAAATGGATTTATAGCGTCCAAACCGCCTGCGGGCAAGTCTCTGTTGCCCGTCTCATCTTCCGTGATTTCTCTTGCTACTTCGCTTCCCAAAATAGCGCCGCCCAGGCCACCTACCGCGCCTCCGCCGCCTCCGCTGGCCCCGCTGGCGTTGCCTGCTGCAAGGCCCGCAGCGCCGGTGGCAAAGCCAGCCCCCGCGTTGTCATCTTCAATATTGTCGTCACGGTCACGGGTAACATCGTTTCCCATCTTTTGGCCTCCTATGAGTGACTTGTATTGCTTGCCTTGTTGCTGCTCGGTGATCAGACACCGCGCGGTTACTCATTGCAGAATGTGTACCGCAGTCGGCCAGTACAGGAGAAAGCAGAGGAATTACGCTGCCTGGCTAAAGCCCTGCCGCGCAAGCACCATCTGCGGGTACTGGGTGTGGGCGGAGCATGGATACGGCTGAATGGAGAACTGGCGGCGCAACCGCTTCTACCTTACAGAGCGTGGAGCAGAGTTGGGAGCGTAACTGTTCAGAGTTGGGGCTACAGGGGCGTCCCTCCCCTCACCCCATGCCCCTCTCCCACAAGGGGAGAGGGGGCTTTACTCCTGCTGAGTGCACAGGGGCCTGCCCCTGACGGGGTT
>JADMIH010000387.1 GCA_015478675.1 Chloroflexota bacterium
CCTCTGTGGTTCGGTCGTCAGTCGCCAGTCTCAGTCGCATAGGCCGAATCAGTAAGATCAAAGTCCGAGAGCGGGCCTGTATTACGCAATGCTTGCTCCACACGCAAATCGGAGACCGAGCGCCGGCGCTCCTCCCACCTGATGAGTGCTCCTTCAACGCCTCGGCCTATTACCGCGTCGTCCTTTACCTCGTCAACCTGCACTTCAAACATCGCCATCGGGAGCGGCACCTCGTCAATCTCGTCTGCCAGCAGACGAGCACGTCCCCTTATTCCCAGCGTCATTGCCCCGCCTGTGAGAGAAATTATCACATTTTCGTTGCAGAGCAAGTTGCGATAGGTGCTAACCTCTCTAGAGATAGCCAGCCGCACCACGCGGGGCTCAATCGCCACAACCCACGAGAGAGGGCATGTATCAGGCCAACCACGCTCGTCCACTGTGGCGAGCACCACCAACCTACCTACTTGCAGGTAGTTCATAGCGCGCTCAGGTAACCGGTTGCCAACTATCTGACTCATAGTACACCTCCTCTGACATCATTGTCAGGCTCGGGAGAGCCATGGAGAGATAAACCGGCTGACAGCGCCTTATAGCTCTCTAAGCTACCCCACCAACCATAGATTTCGCCCCTGCGCGCAGCTCCGACACACAGCTCTCCAGCACATCCAGCGCGTAGTCTACATCCTCTACCGAGTTATCTACACCCACTGTCAGACGCAGGCTCCCCTGAGCAAGCTCACGCGGCACACCCAGGGCGCGCAGCACGTGGCTTGGCTCTGTAGACCCCGAAGCGCACGCTGCCCCACTGGAAGCCCCTATGCCCCTCATATCAAGCTTGAGGAGCATTGTTTCGCCCTCTACGCCTTCTATGCAAAAGTTGACGTTGTTGGGCAAACGACGCTCAGCATGGCCCATCAGGTGAACGGCCGGTATACGCTCTCTTATCCCCCCTATAAGCCTATCCCGTAGCCCACGCACATACTCGGCTTCCGATTGCAACTGCTGGTGCGCCCGCCCAAGAGCAGCCCCCAGGCCAACTATCCCCGGTACATTCTCGGTTGAGGCCCTGCGGCGGCTCTCCTGTGCTCCGCCATGCTGCTGCGGCAAAATAGGGCTGTTCGACCTTATGTAAAGCACTCCTACACCCTTCGGCCCGTAAAACTTGTGCGCCGACAGCGACAGCAGGTCAGCCTCCAACCGCCCTACATTCAAGTCGAGCGAGCCGCCCGCCTGTACAGCATCGGTGTGGAAGAGCGCACCGCCCGCGTGGGCTATAGCCGCGATCTCCTCTACAGGCTGGATCGTGCCGATCTCGTTGTTGGCGTACATGATGCTCACCAGCGCTGTGT
>JADMIH010000189.1 GCA_015478675.1 Chloroflexota bacterium
ACCCCTGTAACCTCGTCAGGGGCTTGGCCGGCCCCCCAAGCCCATACTCTGAACACTTACAGGCTGTGGAAAATGCCTCAGCTGTTACCTCTTTGCCCCATAGTAGTTATCTAATCTAGTGCAAAGCCTCGATCTTCTCCTTGATAATGGCGAGCGAGCGCTCCATGCCATCGCCTTTCTCGCTGCGGTCATACAACTCGGTTAGCTCGAATGGAGAGCCAAAGGTCAAAGAAATACGTGCGGGACGGATGAGCTTGCCTGGCGGCAGAGCGTGATCGGTGTTGTGGACGGCGGCGGGGATTATGGGAGTGCGGGTGCGTGCGGCCAATCGTGCAGCGCCTGCGCGTAGCTCCTGCATGTCGCCTGTGGCGCTTCGGGTGCCCTCCGGGAACATGCCCAGCAATTCACCATCTTTGAGCACAGTAAGTGCTATACGCAAAGAGGCAGGATCGCGACGCGAGCGGTCTACAGGAAAAGCTCCTACCTTGCGTATGACAAAGCCGACAATAGGCACTCTGAAAAGCTCTTCTTTAGCCATGAAGCTGACCAGCCGGTTAGCCCCGTAGCCGACGACAAAGGGGTCAACCATGCTCAGGTGATTACAAACGATAATGGCTGCGCCCTCTCTGGGCACATTCTCCACACCTCTAACGCGAAGCGGCCAAAGGGTGCTGAAGAGTATCCTAAAGAAAATACGCAGGCCGCGATACCAGGCGGTGTTCGGCTGTCGTTCGTAGTTGAGCTTCTTTTCTCTTGGTGCCATTTCTCCCTCAAGAGGTGTAGACCCGTGAAGCCTGATGCTCCTTGCATATCGCGTATTGCGTGAGGGAGTGAGGGTACACTGTTTCTAACCCCTCGCATTTCACGTTCTACTCTTCGCAATCATCCCACTACTTGTGTGAACCAGTAGACAGCCAGCAGCACGAAGAGAATGCTATCGAGGCGATCAAGGATGCCCCCATGCCCTGGTATGAGGTGGCCGCTGTCTTTTACTCCAGCGGCACGCTTCAACAGAGATTCGCAGAGGTCGCCGCAAAGAGCAGCCACACAGACGATGAGGCCAAGCACAACTGCCCAGCCGAGCGTCAGGTGCAGCAGACCCGAAAGAGCCACCGCGGCCGCTATCCCCCCCAGAAACCCGCCTCCAAGCCCTTCCCACGTTTTGCCGGGGCTAATGTGCGGTATCATCTTGTGCCGACCAACGAGGCTGCCAACAAGATATGCGCCTGTGTCGCAGGCAGCTGTGCCTAGCAGCACCATCAGCAGCCAGGCGACACCGCTCGCCCTATCGGTCCCCTCCTGTATGCCTGCCAGCAGCGGCGCATAGCCGAGCAATCCTCCGGTGTAGAGCGCCCCCGCCAACGTCAGCCCCAGGTCGGCCCAGGCCAGATAAGGGCTGCGAAAAGCAGTCGGAAAGGTAGAACGTCCTACTGTCACCGGAGCACGCATCCACTCAATGCCCTGCCTACCCATCGCCAGCGCCAGTACAACCACAAGCACCATCGCCTCGGCAGCCCCTCCTGAGCCTTTATAGGCGACACCGGCGAGCATATCGCCGCTCAGGTAGCCACGCAGAGCAAAGAGGAGGGCGAGTGCAACGCCAGCCGAGTACCAGGGCAAGTAGCCCGCACGACGCGCCACCGTGTAGAACTCGTGCCCCGCAAGCCCCCCCGCCAGCGCGACAGCCGCCAGCAGCAAGGGTCCGCGCACCCAAATAGCTAGCAACACCAACGCGAGCAATATCGCCCCGCTAACAACCCTGGTCCCTAAGCCCTTCAATCCCACTCCCTCGCCATCTCTCACTGAAGCAATTCCAATCTATTATGCCATAATTTGGGTGCCGGAGATTGGTGCCGGAGATTGGTGCCGGAGATTGGGGTTAGCGGCCTATCCTCAATACCTCGTGTATACTTGGATGTGCGTAGGTTAAGAAATTGAGCCTCATATTTTTAGTGTTGCAGGAGCGAAGAGATGCCAAAGGTAAAGGTAGCAGTACTTACGGTGAGCGATAGAGTAGCTGCCGGCGAATACGAAGATAAGAGCGGCCCGCTTGCTGTCGAGATACTCCGTGATCATCTCGGCGTGAGCGCCGGAGATGTTACAACAGAGACATTACCCGATGAACGGACCATGATAGAAGCAGCACTGCGCCGCTGGTGCGACGAAGAGCAATATAATCTGGTAATCACGAGCGGGGGCACAGGTCTTGCCCCACGTGATGTAACGCCGAACGCCACTCTCGCTGTCTTGGACTATGAGATTCCCGGGCTGGGCGAAGTAATGCGAGCCGCATCTCTTCTAAAGACACCGATGGCTGCACTCTCACGCGCAACAGCGGGCATAAGAGGCAAAACGCTCATAGTGAACCTCCCAGGCTCGCCCAATGGAGTACAAGATTGCCTTATGGCGGTAATGACAGTGCTGCCTCATGCCCTGGAGCAGATCGCGGGTGTAGGCGGGCACGAAGGGCACGATAATCTGAAGTGAGCTACAGATGCTCTCTGTTGTCGAAGGCAACTATGGGCTAGTGGGCACAGTTAGTGCTCTCAGTTTACCCCAGGAGGTATAATTGACATGGGCGGATATTTTAATAGGGGCGCCAGCGCAGGTGGGCACGACGAAGGGTATTTCGACCGCGAGGATGTAACGGGCCCGGCGGGTGTCGGCAGTGAGACAGGAGGCCCCGGCGGAGTAGCCAGAGACGACATCGAGTTCGATGCGGAGAACCCTAACATCGTCAGGGCAGTTCCGAAGGTGAGAGATGCCAGGCTGGACGAGACGGCGGGTGTGACAACCGAGCAGCGGATACAAGACACCTACCCTGACATTATCGAAGGCTCTGATAGTGAGCGCACAGGTACATCCTGGGGTTTACCCCCCGACGAAACAGCCCCAACCGTGAACACGCCGGAGGGAGAGATGCCCGAAGGCTCCGGTCCAGGCAAAGCATCACCTACGCGCAACGAAGGCGACCGATCAAAACCCGACCCTCTGCACGATGTGGGCGCATGGGGAACTATGGGTGAGGAGGGAAGCGCCGGCTCACCCACGGGCGGCAGCTAAAACAAAGTTACATCCATAAGGGCTGCCTGTTGGTTGGGCAGCCCTTATGGATGTAAATACAAGGCGCTTGTGTTCGCGCACGGGCCACTAGCGGATAACAAATTCCGATTGCAAGCTGGCGCTTGGTTGGTAAGGCTTGGCGATAACTATCAGCCGCTTGTCGTCTATGCCGTAGGGGAAGCATGTTATCATGGTTAGGGTCTGGTCGGGCGTGGGGTTCATGTAGGCGGCGTTGCTCGCCTTCTGCGCGGCTGAAGCACCATCCTCCTGCACGATGACCATGTTTGTCACCACATACATGTATTGCCCTTTTTCGGTGTAAACTGTCACCTCGTCGCCTTTGCGCACCAGGTGAAGGTCCTTGAAGACCTGACCTTTGTAGTCAACGTGGCCGGAGAGGACGACGTTGCCGGGCTGCCCAGGGTTAGCGCTTCCCTGGTGGTGCCCGACCGCGTAATCAGCCACCTGCCACTCGCTCTTCGCGCCCCCTCCTTTTGAAGGTATCATCTTCCAGCTTATCGGTACGATTTTGGAGGAGATGTTTACGCTCGGTATGGTGAGGGTGAGCGGCGGTGAATTGTCTATCGCCTGAGGTAGCCTGCTCGCCAGGCCGAGCCAGCCACCTTTGGCCGCCTGCGACTGAGCCGAATTCAGATTAAGATCGCTAACCGCAGGGGCAAGGGCAAGGGCAGTTGCCTTAGGAGCCGCAGCCACCACGGGAGCAGTCGTAGAAGCAGGAAACTCGGCGGCAATACGTGACAGCGTTTGCTGGTTGTCCCACTGACTATAGCCATACCAGCCCCCGATGCCAAGCATCATAAGCAAGCCGCTAACTATCAACAGGTTGCCTATGAGCCGCACAGGAGAAAAGGGACGCTTCACCTTGCCCTTTGCGGCGTGCGCCGCTTCCTGAGAAGGAGCTACTTCCACGGCAGATCTGTCGGTCAAGCGGGTTGGCGCTTTACCTGTACCTAGTCTTATCATATAGAAGCCTCAGATTGTTTTTCAAGGGATAAATATTTCTGTAGCCGCGTTCTGTAGCCGCGTATCGTATACTGTTAGAAATTATAACACACCTGGCCGTTTTGGTCACGGGAGATCTACTGGCTGCCACTTTTGTCTTTGAACATTCATTCTTATGTCACGTATTGATTAGCTGACCTGTATGGTGTAAAATACGAGTTGTACTTACCGCGAATTCGTACTGCCTATTTGTGGTACACGTAAGCTTTTGTAAGCAAGATTGCATCCACACGTTTGACACACGTTAGGCACACATTTAGCGCGACGGCATACGAGAAGGACGAAAACGATATGCCCGCTGAAGAGATGAACCAGATTGATGTCGAGGCGCTCCGCACTGAAGTAGGAGCAGCAATAGACAGCGCCGTCGCCAGACTCAAGGCTATCGAAGTCGAGGCACAACAGCGCCTGCGCAAAGCAAGCGTCGAGCAGCAGCACCTCGACTCGTTCCTTGACGAGTTGAATTACCGCCTTCGGGTGATAGCCGCAGCTAGCAGCCGGGGCGAGCCTCCAAGCACTATTACGGGTCCGCTCAGCCCTAGTCAGGTTGACGCTATGACCACTCAGGGTGACACCTTGAAGAAGCGTAGGGCAGAGTTGGAGCAGGTCAACGCAAGCTTGGACCAGCTATCCAGCCGCCTTTCGTGGCTCGTTCACCAGATTGATGGCGCGTGCGCCTGGGTTCTAACAGATGGTGAAAAAGATAACACGGCTGGGATGCAGCCTGACAGCGGCGAGCAGGTCATGTGGGCGCAGATAATCATGGGGCAAGAGGCTGAACGTGCGCGGCTCGCACGTGAAATCCACGATGGCCCGGCGCAGGCGCTCGCCAACACTGTGA
Source organism: Chloroflexota bacterium (assembly GCA_015478675.1). The sequence continues at coordinate 4,928 of JADMIH010000189.1, forward strand.
TGCGATTGCAGTTCGTCGAGCAAATGAACAAACAGCGCCCGGAAGAGGTCGAAGGAGAGCTGGTACGGTTGCGGCATGCACTTCAGGAGAGCCTCAAGGATGTAAGGCGCTTTATCTTCAACCTGCGCCCCGCGTCATTGAGCGAGTCGGGATTGATAGCCACACTCAGACACTATGCTCACGATTACACAGAGCAATTTGAGGTGCCTATCGAGTTGAATTTGCCTGAAAATCTGGTATTATCCTCTAACCAGGAGCTGGTGGTCTTCCGAGTCATACAAGAAGCTCTCCAGAATATTCACAAGCACGCCAACGCCACCCGCATCGAGATCAACGCACAGCAGAGAAGGGATGGACCCCTGACTGTGACGATCAGCGACAATGGGCAAGGCTTTGATCCGGCTTCGGTGCTGCGCAGCCGCCCTTCAAGCTCAGGAGTTGTGAGCATGAGGGAGCGCGCAGCGACCACCGGTGGTACATTGAAAGTTGACAGCAAGGCAGGCGCGGGCACCACAGTCACTCTGGTATTGCCGATGCCCAAGGGACAAGCGATCAGGTAAGAATCGGTGTCAGAAAAAAGCACTATTACAGGCACCGCAGCCTGGCTCACTGAACGTCATAGCAAAGAAGGAGAGGGTATTCAATGGAAAAAATCCGCGTGCTGATCGTTGACGACCACCCGCTATTCCGGCAAGGTGTGCGCCACACACTGGAGTCGTCCAAAGACATTGAAGTGATTGGCGAGGCCCCCGACGGCCAGAGAGCTATCCAGATGGCGGAGTCGCTGGCACCCGACATTATGCTCGTGGATATCAACTTGCCGGGGCTGAATGGCCTGGAAGTGACACGCGTGGTGCGCCGCCGCCAGCCGCAGATAGCGGTGATCGTGCTCACGGTTTACGAGGACGACGAGCAACTCTTCAACGCCACTAAAGTGGGGGCAGCCGCCTATTCAGCGAAGGATATTACTACCGAGAAGCTGATGGAAATGGTGCGCGAGGTATCAGAAGGGCACTACCCAATCAACGATGCGGTTTTGTCGCGCCCCTTCGTGGCGTCGCGCATGTTGAACCAGTTCCGCGAGCTTGCCTCAGCCGAGACAGACGGGGGCGAGTCGGTCTTCGCACCGCTCACCACCCGCGAGGTAGAAATCCTCGACTGCATAGCCAGGGGCAACTCGAATAAAGAGATTGCCCGCATCCTCAACATCTCCGACCAGACGGTCAAAAACCACATTACATCCATTCTGAGAAAGCTAGCCGTAAACGACCGCACCCAGGCGGTAATCTACGCTCTGCGGCATGGCTGGATCAAAATGTCCGAGGAGTAGCCGAGGCAAAGAGGCTGCCGCCTCAACTGATTAACAAAGGCCGCGTGCCACATTTGAGCAGCGAGGAGAAGAGGTCAAGGGAGAGCGTAGCACCGAAATCGAGCAGCAAGCCAGCCTGGTGCCGTTCAAGCCACTGGCGAAGCTAGCGATACAGCCGAGCGATTTCCCCTTCCTCGCCAGCGTACGCTCACACGGCCTGGCTGTGTTAAGCGAGCGTGCCGCCAGCCACCCCGGTGGCTTCCCATGGCTCGACGAATAGCTGCCGGGTGACGGTGGAGATACAGCGCCCTGAGCTAGCTAACCCGCATCACCTTGCCGAGCATCATGGCTACCACACAATTATTTCAATCGCTCTCCATTCTGGGGTCAAGGCGTTGACCGATCGTAGTTTTCGGAGCATAGTATGCGTACCGCACATAGATGAGTAACAAGCGAATAAATGAGCGAATATTAGAAGGGCAGATGGTCTCATTAGTGGAGTGTGTATCTCTGGCGCTCCACGCTCACCGTTAGCAGTAGGCCTTCTACACCTCTATTGCTATACGCGAGACCTTTTGTTTGATGTGGCAACAACGAATGTTCACTCTTGTATATATCAGCGAATTGCTCGCATGCACCAACTGTATTGCGCGCAGCAACTGCCTCTATTCGACAATTGAAGATTGAGAGGCGGCTAATGAAGGACAAACTATCAACACATATCGAAGGTCATCCCCAGGCGAGACTAAGGGCTCCCACCGAAATAACGTGACCGAGTAACCGAGATGTACTGGGCTAGCGATGAGTAGAATTTCATCATTCT
>JADMIH010000190.1 GCA_015478675.1 Chloroflexota bacterium
ATACGCCCGGGCAGGCACTATCCACCGCACTGTTGATAGCGGAAGTCATCTTGACGATCTTGACGGTGAAGTCGAGCAGTTGCTTGTCCGTTGTACCCGCGTTAATCACAGGCGTGCTGCTCGACGCTCCACCGGCATCCTTGTCCACCAGATCGAGCAGTTGCCGCCACTGCGGTATCGCCTCGCTCGGCTTGCCCATAATAGATATATCCGTCGCATCTGTAGGATCTGGTAATGCGGCGAGCACGTTCAGATCTGCTCGTACTTTGGCTGTGTCTACATAGAAAGGCGAGTCGACGCGGTTCACAACGGAGCCTCCCCCGCCGGCCAGCGTAATCAGGAAAGTTGAACTAGTATTCAGATCGAAGGCAGCGTTGGCAAGAGCCTGGCAATTGAGTTTGCCGCTTGTCTTGTTCCCCAGGGGCGTGCCCGTTGCCGCCGCGCCACTCGGCGGGTTGACAGCCCCGCTGGATGTTACCCCGGCAGCCGCAGTTGGTTGGGGCGCTAGGCTCGCGGTGCCCCCAGCGCTACATGCTGTGGTTATCAGCCCACCGATAAGCACGAGCGCCAGCGTGGCGCCGCCGCGTAAGATGGGGATGTCTCTCCTGATCGTCATCTTCTTTATCCTTTCACTATCCGTTCTGATAGGGTGGCACACAGTGAGTAACAGCTATGCATAGACGTCTACGGTATTGGCGCTTCAATTTTGATGTCGGCGTTGTAGTCGTAGTAGATAATCGTGGTCGGCGGCGAGGTCCTAGTTTGCTCGTTAACTTTTGCTGTGCCGTACACTACTGACTTACGTGGCAGACCATCTGATACCGCTACCCACATTTTAGTGTTGAGGGCGCGCATGTTAGGTTCTGGGGTGTCCGTAGTACGGGGTCTGAACTCGTACTGGTAGACCAGCGTCGGCATACCATCAAGATCTTCTGTGCCGAGCGCCTGCACGTTTGAGATCAGCTTGCGAAATGATTCGATTGATGCGAGACCCTGCCTGGCGCTGTCTATCTCCGCCTGCACCTTTGCTGTTACCGGCGTCTTCTGCCACGCACCGCCCCCGGTCTTAGAGTAGGTGACTCCGGGGATGCGGATAATTTCCTGTGTTACCTTTCCTCCCTCGATGTCTACTTGGCGCAATCGATCGGGGTTCACTATCTCCATAACTTCACTAGACCCAGGTGCATCAGTAGCCCTGCTTGCCTTGTAGCGGAAGGACTTGACTGCCGTCTGTGTCTGGTACATGCGGAAGATGGCCGCAAGGTCATCGTCGCTCCCACCCTGCGGCGCGGAACTCGTAGCTTCCTGTATGACTGTGGGAACTATAGCTGCTGTAGCTGTCTCTGAAGGTTGTGTGGGCATGGCCGACGGCGCGGCGGTTGCCAGCGCATCTGTTGGGGCGCTGATGGGGGCAACTGTGGAGGGTACTTCAGTTACCGGGGCTGTGGCGCTTTCCACCAGCGCGGGGGACGGCGAAGCGTCCGAAGGCTGGCTGTTGCCGCCGGTGCTGCTCCCTGCCGTTGGTGCTGTAACCGCAGTTGGTGCAACTTGTGTGCTGGTAGCCGGACCTTGGCCCGTCAAACTGGACCCGCACCCGGCCACGAGCAACATGCTAGCGATGATTAGCGTGCTAAAACCGATCTGTCCTTTCATTTTGGTTCTCCTTTTAATACCTGCCGCCGGTCCGCTGCTAATTCGTGTCGTGCAGGGCCTATCATCTCAGCTGCTTTCGCCCTCTGCCATGGCAGCCTGCTTGCTGTTGAGCCTCAGGGTAATGAAGTCGTTTAGATCACCGAGCGAGGCGAAATAGAGGCGCTGCGCCGAGGGCACGTGTTCGACCGAGCCGCGCCACCCTGGGGGTTTGGGGCTGCTCGGTTCCTGCCACATACGCACGATAAAAAGATGCTGTGACCGCTCGTTAGTATCAGGCAATAGAGCCTCCGTGGATAAAGGATTATCTTTACTGTCGAGAACCATCATCATAGAAGGGGTGTCCGAAAAGCGTCCGATAGGATCTTGGAACTTTGTAGGCAATCTCACAGGGAGAGCGCAACCTCGGCGTTGAGGTTATGCTCTCCCTGTGCCCGGCAGCGTGTGCGTCAGGCGTGTGCTATGATCATGTTCGGGGTCTAGTGTCCCTGGAAGAGGCTGAGGTCGGGCGGGTTGCCTATGTTGTTGCCATCAGCCCGCAACACAGCAATTACAGCCTTGGTAATTTTATTTTCGCCGCCGGGGGTGGGGAAGTAGACCGAGGCCTTCTGAATTTTGGCCTTCAGGCTGGCAGGCGGCAGGAAGACCTGGCCTCCACCCGGAGGGTCTGCCACATTGTTGCCCAGGCTCCAACCGGCTTTGGTTAGTGTGTCTATGTAGAAGCGCAGCATAGCATCGGTATTGAAAGCGCTCCCGTCCGCCATACTATACGAGACGTCCTGGGCCAGGTCGTCACCCAATCCCGGAACATCACCGGCGAAGGCTCCAACCGCGTCGCTGCAGATGCCTGTGATGCACCACTCGGTGATGTAGGAATTGGCGGGGCGAGGGATGAACTTGAAGTCGCTCGTGCCCGGCGCGTCTTTGGAGCTTGCGCCACCTTGTCCTGCACCCCCGCGAGCCTTGATGGCTTCAACGCCGAGCAAACCTAGCAGCACTTCGTTCTGGGTGCCTTTGTACTCCAGGTGCTGCTCGAAGCGAGCGCGCTCGAAATACTGCGTCAGATACTGCTTACCGTCTATTGAGTTCTTCTCCATCTTGGCGTCTGTTATGGGGTAGCCCTGTTGAGCCAGGCCGCCATGACTCAGCCAATATTGGTAGAAAATAGCCGGAACGGTACGCCCGGTCTCAGGGAATGTCTTATCTCCTACCTGCTGGGCCATACCGGCTGCGGGCGCTTGCTGCACCGCCAATGCAGATACGAATAAGAGCGCCAGTACTATCGCCGCGATCTTGAATGTTTGTTTCATTTTCGTTGCCTCCTTATTTGTGAATTGCTATTCTCGACGTGAGGATAGTGTAATAAGGCGGGCGTCCGAAAAGCGTCCGATTGCTGTTTGATTATTCAGGCAGCGGCCACTCGTCTCTTTCGTAGGCGGCGGTCAGCTCGCGATTATAGGGGAGCTGAGCGAAGGTGGTCCGAGATTCAGGGTCGGGGATGGAGGCGATTTTCTCCTGTAAGGCGCGGTGGGCCTCCGCGAGCAGTTCACCGGCCCGCTCTGCCTGTCCCACGGCGCGGTACGTTTGGGCGGCTGCCCAGAGGATGAACTGCGGGTAGGTCATGTGCTCTCGGTCCGCAGACAGGAGATCAAGCATCTCTTCAGCAGTTTGTTGAGCTCTGCGGAAGTTGCCTGCCCGCAAGTAGGCGACGGTCAGGTCACAAAGGTCGGTGGCCAATTCAACTGGCGCTTGCCCGATTTCTCGACGTATCTGTAAGCCCGCTTCCATGTGGGCAATAGCCCGCTCTGATTGCCCTAGCTCTCGATCGGCAGCTCCGAGGTTCCCAAGGGCATACGCTTCAAACAGCCGATTCTTCGTGGAGCGCGCTAACTTCAGGGCGCGTAGCCCTGCCGCACGTGCAGCCCGATAATCACCCTGCCGCAGGGAATGTGAGGCGATATTGATGAGGCTCACCATCTGCCCCCTGGGATCGCCCAGCCCCTTGAATAACTCCTCCGCGAGCTTCGTGGCGTCTATAGCCTCTGCGTAGTGGCCCAGGTTGGCCGTGAGCATTCCCGCGTTCACAAGTACTGCGGCTTGCCCACGCCGGTTCCCCAACATCGCGTAGAGGGACTCGGCCTGCCTGTAGTGACTTCGCGCCTCTTCGACATGGAAGAGCCGTGAGGCGGCGGTCGCCACACGCGTATGAGCGTCTGCTTCGCCTTCTCGATCACCGATGCTGCTGCACAGCTCCAGCATCTGCAATCCTAACTTGTAAGCGGTGTCAATCTCTACCTGCACGATAGCGGCAATGGAGGCGGCCCTTAGCGTTCGCACCAGCAGTGACCGGTTGGCGTCCGGCCCTGCTATGGAAATAGCCTGCTTGAGCATCCTCTGAGCTTCCGCGAAATGCCCACGATAGGCAGCAACTTCAGATAGAAGCGCGTAACATTCCACCTGGCCTGTTGTGTCGTCGAGGAGGCGCTTAAGTGCCAGCGCCTCTTCCAGAATTGTGTGTGCAGAATCGTACTGACTGAGCAATACCTGGTAGTCCGCCTCTGCCTTCAACGCTTCGGCTTGCCACCGAATCTTGCCCGAAGCGGCTGCCCGCTCCTTGAGGGCCAGGAGCAAATCAGCTTCAGCCTGTCGCTCTCCGAGCAGACGTTGGAGCAAGACGCGGCGCAAGAGCACCTCGCAAATACGGTCTTCGTCGGCGAGCGCACCGGCCAGGACTTCCAACTGGTTCAGATCGTCCTGTTGTGCAAGACGGTTACCGAGGCGGCTCTCTACGCTCTCGCGCAGGGCAAGCAGGTCGAAGCGCATTGAGGGACCGTGCGAGAGGTCAAGTGCCCTCGACAGGTAACGCAAGGCTTCTTCATTGGCGAATATAGCCACTGCTCGGTGGGCTGCCTTCAGATAATTTGCCGCCGCCGCCTCATGTTCGTTGCCCAGGTCGAAGTGCAGGGCCAGTTCTCCGGCTAGCTCTTCCTGGCGCTCTGGATATATCTCTTCCATGATCTGCGCCAGCCGCCTGTGGCGGCGCATAGCCAGAGCGGGTGTCATACCAGCATAGATAGCGGCCTGGATGAGATGGTGGGTAAACACATAATCAGCCTGGCTGCGGCCCGCCGCTTCGCTCACCAATCCTCGATCGAGCAGTTCGTCCAGGCTATCAAGCACCTCCGCCTCATCTCGCCCGCTCATCTCATGTACAAGCTCGACTGTGAAGGCTGCTCCCACTACTGAGGCAACCTCTGCCAACGACCGGGCGTCGGGTGAGAGGCGCTCCATCCTGGCCGCGATAAGGGCGCGCACCCCATGAGGGGCAGTGACAGCTTCAGGCTGGTGAGTATACTCGCTAGCTGTTTGTCCCGCATCCAGCCCGGCTTCCACCAGCTCCCGGATTAGTTCGCTGAGGAAGAAGGGCTGTCCTTCGCTTTCGGCGTAGAGCTTACGAGCGAGTGGGCCAGCACCACCACGATGCTCGTGCTCAAGCGCTGGTATTTGAGCAACCAGGCTCTCTAACGCTTCTATGTGTAGCGGTCCCAAAGCCAGGTGTCGCAGCTCGCTTTCCCTCTGTAAGCGACGTCGCAAGTCGCGCAACGGATGGGCGCGCACCGTCTCTTCTTCGCGATAGGTCACGACGATGAGCACGGCCTGTTGCGACACGCGGCGGGCCAGGAACTCAAGAACACTCGCTGTCGCCGCGCCCGCCCAGTGCAGGTCTTCAAGAACGACCAAAAGGGGCCGAGGTCGGGCCAGACCTTCCAGGCACCGGGCCAGACCCTCAAACAAGCGCGTGCGCTCTCGCTCCGCATCGAGTGGCAAAAGAGACGGCAGGCGACCTGGCCCTTCACCACGGCGGGTACGCAATTCGGGGATCAGCGAAGCCACGGCTGCCAGCCATAGAGGTTCAATCTCAAGAGAGGCAAGCAGGGGCAATGCGGAGTGGAAGGCTTCAATAAGGGCCTGGTATGGTGCAGGCTCCGCAAAGGTAGTATTGCCGAGCAGGATACGCGCACCTTCTTTCTCCGCCTGACTCCCAAGCTGGGTTGCCAGGCGCGTTTTGCCAATACCGGCTTCACCTCCGAGCATGACAAGTCCACCTTTGCCGCGTGCCGCACGACTCCACCAGCCACGCAACTGCTCGAGCTCGGTTTCGCGGCCAACGAAAGGCAAGAGGAGACGCTCTACCTTGTGGGCTGAGGCCGGAAGGGACTGCACATCCACCTCCCCATCCCCATTCCCAGACCCTACCGTTCCAGGTAGGCGCGCCTCTCTGACAACTGCTTCGCGCAGTGCAGCCGTTTCCGGCATCGGTTCCACGCCCAATTCTTCCCTCAGGTGCCGGGCAAACTGCTCGTATGCTTGCAATGCGCCATTGCGATCGCCCGCTGCATAGCGCGCCGCCATCAACTGGCGTAAAGCGTCCTCGCGCAAGGGATCAATCTCGAGAATCTTGCGCGCATAGGTGGCCGCCAGTGAGTTGTTGCGCTCGGCACGGCACTGCGAGGTGAGTTGGCTCAGATCGGCCAGGTAGATGTCACGTAGACGCTCGCGCTCATAGAAGAGCCAGTCGTCGTAGGAACTCTCCAGGAAGTCACCCCCGTAGAGTGTTACAGCCTCAGCGAGAGTATCAGCAGACTCACTCAGTCGTTCGAACTCGGTTACGTCCAGCCAGTAGTCGGATTCGGGGTTCCAATGGATCGTTCTGGCATCTATCCGCAGCCAGTCACGTTCGGCCTCCGCAGACGGGACGGGGAGAATACGCTTCAAATCGTGCAAGTGCCGACGCAGATTGGCCCGCGCTGAGGCTTCCGGCTCGTCTGGCCAGAGAGTGTATGCGAGGGTTTCCCGCTTGACGGGATGCGAGCAATGCAGGAGTAGATAGGCCCACAGCGCCCAGGTCCTGGGCAAGGTGGCAAACTCCTGTGGCTCGTTGCCAACCAGAAAGTGTGGTCGGCCAAGCAGATGAATCTGGAGCATAGGCATCTCTTGTAGCTACCGGCTTGAGCCGCTGATTCCGTCGTCTAGGGGGCAAGATAGAGGCTGTGCCATGACCTCTCATATCGCCGACCATACCCGATCAGCGCGGTTGTCTGGCCCCTTTTGTTCCTATAGTACGTTAGCGCGATAGCTGCTTTCATTATACTACGCAGAACTATGCAAGTTGCTCGGGCCAGGAAGACGCCATTGGCAGCGTCTCGTTCTTTGCGGCAAGACGCAAAGTGGGATTCCCCCGAAAAAGTTGACACGAGGAATATACCGAACTCCTGATAAACTGAAAAGGAGGAGGAACTATGATACCGAAGCGAACATTCACTAAGCTCGACTTTGTACAAAAATAAAGGGAGGTGAAAACAGGTAAAGGGACCTGCAAACCCTTTGTTGTAAGATGAAAGCTG
>JADMIH010000388.1 GCA_015478675.1 Chloroflexota bacterium
ACGCGGCTGGGCTGCTAGGGCTGCTAGCAGCTGATTTCGCGCTTTCCCCCAAGCCGGGCGACTTCAAGCTTGCGCGGGAGAACGACCCCAAGCTGTCGCTAGGTGCGGATAACGCTGTAACTATTGTCGTGCGCAGGTTGGGTGCGCCTGAGCTGCCTGGTGCGCGCAGCAGAGGGGTGCCCTTCATTATCAGGGATGAGCCGCCTGAGGAGTTTATTGTTAGCGAAATGTTCTTGCCTGGAACCATCGGGCCTGGCGAGCAGCTGGTGGTGCGTTATACGGTCAAACCGCTAAGGCGCGGGGATTACAGCTTTGGAGGGTGCAACCTGCGCTATACGGGAGTGCTGGGGCTTGTTGTGAGGCAGCGCCGGTATGGGATCAATGCACCTGTGAAGGTTTACCCTAATCTGTTGGAAGTGCGTAAATACGAGCTGCTAGCGAGGCGCGACCAACTTTTTGAGATAGGGCTGAAGAACGCACGCAGGCTCGGAGAAGGCACCGAGTTCGAGCGACTGCGCGATTACGAGCACGACGATGATTACAGGCGGATCAACTGGCCCGCCACAGCGCGGCTGCACAAGCCAATTACTACCGACTACCAGCCTGAGCGAAGCCAGAGCGTGATAATCATGCTCGATGCCGGGCGGTTGATGACCGCGCCGCTCGGCCCGCTCTCAAAGCTCGATTATGCTATCAACACAACGCTTCTGCTCGCTTACGTGGCTATCGTGCGCGGCGACCGTGTAGGGCTGCTCACCTTCGCCGACGCGGTGACGGGCTACTGGGAGCCGGGCAAAGGTCGCAAGCAGTTCCTGACGCTGCTGGAGGCGCTGTACAAGGTGCAGCCGCAGCAGGTAGAGTCTGACTATCTGCGTGCAGGGTCTTTCTTGTCGTCGAGGAGGAGCAAGAGGAGCCTGGTGGTGCTCTTCACAGACATTTTAGATAAAGAGCAGGCAGATTCGATGGTGCGAGGCTTTGGCAGGCTCGCCCCGCGCCATCTGCCGGTGGCGGTGACAATGGCCGACAGCGAAGTGCTGCAAATGGCGCGGCGCGACCCAAAGGATACGCAGCAGATGTATGAGAAGGTGATAGCCCGGAATCTCCTGGATGATAGGGCATTGGCCCTCGACGCGCTGCGGCGCAGGGGCGCGTTTACCATAGACACCCCCGCCGACAAGCTGACACCTGCTGTGGTGAATAAGTATTTAGAGCTAAAGGCCAGGGGCAGACTCTAGTGGTATGTCACTGGTGATTTAGGAAAATAGGAGATGCCGCCTTGCGCAACGACGGCTATCCCCCTCAAGCCTGCTGGTATGGAGCTTTGCCCCAACCATGATGCCC
>JADMIH010000191.1 GCA_015478675.1 Chloroflexota bacterium
GGGAGTATATCTCCCATGAAGGGAGAGGGGGCTAAGCTAGCCCCCTTGAATCTGAACAGTTACATAAGTGGGAAATAGGGCCAGTACGGCACGGCTGTTGTATTGAGAATAGAAAGGGAGTTCTAAAAATATGTGGAAAACCCCGTTGACAGGCGGCAATAACAGAGCTATCCTATAACAGAACGTAAGTTCTATATACCCATCAGGGGGTAAGAGTGAGAGACAACGAGGTAAGAGAGGATATGAAAGAGTTCATGAGAGCGAGATTGGAAGAGCTACTGGTAATGGTATTGGGCGCAGCGCTGATAGCCGCAACGCTGTGGACGACGCCGACAATAGCGGGAGCGGAAGCCGCAGGCTATCCCAGCAACCCTTACCCGCCGGACGAGTCAACATACTGGGCGTGGCAGAATAGGCCCGACCTGCCCGCTAATCTGGGCGAAGCCAAAGACTGGGGCACCAACGCAGCGTTGCAAGGCTGGCCCGTTAGCCGGTACCCGCGCAGGGGCGACATAGCTGTTTTTGGCCCTGGCGAGTATGGTGCAGATGTGACAGGGCATGTAGCTGTAGTAGAGCAAGTGCTTGGTGACGGCAGTTACGCCACCAGCCAGACGGACGAAGCCGATTGCGCAGCAGGCTCTGCGGCTTGCGGGCGCGTCAACAGGCGCAATTATCCGGCGGCAATGGGCACAAGCTTTATCCACTACAAAGTAGATACGCGCACCACCTGGAGCTTCTGGGCGGGCGCGGCGGGCTGGGAAGGGCGTGGCCTGGGAGAGGGCGCAAGCGGCGGGCCGGGCTGGTATTACCCACTCGCAGGCTCCAGCCCGCAGCTGATCAGCCCGCAGCTCGATATACCGCTAGATGGCTACAACGCTGTGGAGATAGATATGGTAACAGGCATACCTGTGACAGACCCGACAATCAAGGTCTTTTTCTCTACCATAGGGCAAGCTGATTTCTCGGCGAGCCAATCGGTCACGCTGGCGGGTCACGCAGATGGGCAAGCGCACACCTACCTGGCGATTTTGGGCAACAATGCCGAGTGGAGGGGACGTCTGGCGAGACTGCGAATTGACCCTGCGGGGAGCGGGAGCAGCGGCGGCGTGCGAATTGATCGTGTACGCCTCCTCTATGTAGATACAGGCTCAGGCACCTTCAATACCCTGGAGACTCCAAGCTCCAGGCGCGGCGAGAACAGACTGTGACCCATTACGAGTTACGGGTTAGCTTAGAGGAAGTTTGTAACTCGTAATTATTCTCGCCATTCTTTTAGCACGAGCACACCGTTTTGCCCGCCGAAGCCGAAGCCGTTTACCAGAGCAGCGCGCACCTTCATCTGGCGGGCCTGGTTGGGCACGTAGTCCAGGTCACAGGCAGGGTCTGGGTGATGATAGTTGATAGTGGGAGGCACTATGCCATCTCGGATAGCCATAGCGGCAGCTACAGCGGAGATGGCCCCGGCAGCCCCCAGGGAGTGCCCTATCATGCTCTTGTTGGAGGAGACGGCTACTTTATAAGCTCGGTCGCCAAAGGCACCCTTGATGGCGGCGGTTTCGGCAGCATCATTCAGGGGAGTGGAAGTGCCATGCGCGCTGATGTGATCTATGTCGTCAGGTGTAAGGCCGCTGTACTTCAGGGCGCGGGTCATGCAGAGCGCAGCCCCTCTCCCGCCGGGCGCGGGCGCGGTCACATGATAGGCGTCGCCTGTGAAAGCGCCGCCAAGCACCTCTGCGTAAATGTGCGCCCCGCGTGCAGTTGCGCTCTCAACGGTCTCAAGGATGGCGGCGGCGGCACCTTCGCTGTAAACAAAGCCGTCTCGTGTGGCGTCGAATGGGCGGCTCACTTCTTCGGGCGGCAGCTCGGTGTTGCGCGACAGCGCTTGCATATTAGCCAGGGAGGTAATGGCAAGGTCGGTCAGGAACGACTCGGTGCCGCCCGCAATCGCCATATCAGCCTCACCGCGCATGATAAAGTGATAGGCGTCTACGAAAGAGAAGATACCACTGGCGCAAGCCGCCACGCCCGTAGTCACAGGGCCGTGCGTGCCGAGGGTGAGTGATACCTGGCAGGAGGCCATGTTGGAGATCATCCCCGGCAGGATAAAAGGGGTGATGGCGCGGGGGCCGCGCTCATGAATCAGGATGCTCGCCTCTTGCATCAGGTCCATGCCGCCACCGCCGGTGTTGAAGACTACGGCCACGTTCTCTGTGTTGCCTTCGTTTATGACGTAACCTGAGTCTTCCAACGCCTGCTTAGCCGTCGCTACGGCGAAATGAGAGAAGCGGGCCATTCTGTGAGCGGCCTTTGGGTCAAGGTATTGCTCAGGGTTGAATCCCTTTACTTCGGCGGCAATTTTAACCGGCACGCTGCTGGTATCGAAGCGAGTTATCGGCCCCACGCCCGATTTGCCCGCCAGCAGGCTCTTCCAGAACTCTTCAGCTGTGTTGCCGATGGGGGTTACCGCTCCCAGGCCCGTAATAACTACTCTTCGGTCTCCTTTATACACAGACAATCAAAAACTCCTGAATTGGCCAGGGACTAATCCCTCATTGCTGGCCCTAATCTTATTGCACCCTTCGCAAAATGACGCACGAATTATGCCCCCCCAGGCCAATAGAGTTTGATAGCGCGACGTCAACTTGAGTGGCGCGTGCTTTGAGGGGGGTGTAATCCAAGTCGCAGTCGGGGTCGGGCGCTTCCAGGTTGATGGTAGGTGGTATGCAATTGTCGCGTATGGCGAGGGCGCAGACCATAGCTTCCAGTGCGCCTGCCGCACCCATCATGTGCCCGGTCATGCTCTTGGTGGAGGATATAGCCACCTGGCGGGCGGCATCGCCAAAGACATTTTTGATGGCGATTGTCTCTACCCGGTCGTTGAGAGGCGTGCCTGTGCCGTGGGCGTTGATATAATCTACCTCGTCAGGCGCTATCCCCGCACGCTTCAGCGCCCGCTGCATGGTACGTACCGCGCCCGCGCCGTCCTCAAGTTGCGCCGCCATATGGTAGGCGTCATTGGTTGAGCCATAGCCGATTACCTCCGCATAGATATGCGCTCCGCGCCTGCGGGCGTGCTCCAGTTCTTCCAGAAGTAGCACAGCGGAGCCTTCGGAGAGAACAAAGCCGTTGCGCCGCGCGTCAAAGGGCTTGCTCGCTTTGGTGGGGTCTGGGTCTTCTCCGAGGGCGCGCATGTTGATGAATCCTGCCACTATGACAGGCACGATTACAGCTTCGGTGCCGCCCGCGATCATCACGTCGGCGTCGCCTCTGTGTATTGTCTCCATAGCTTCACCGACGGCGTGGCCTCCCGTGGCGCAGGCCGACACAACAGCCATATTCGGCCCTTTGGCTCCTACAGCTATCGCCACTTGCCCCGATGCCGAGTCTGGGAGGAAATTAGGCAGAAAGAATGGTGATACACGCCTGGGGCCGCGCTCTTCCAATATCTTCTGCTGGGTGACAAGGGTGCCTACACCACCGGCCCCGGTGCCGAAGATTATGCCTACGTTGTCAGCTTCCTCTTGCGTTATCTCAAAGTTAGCGTCGTGGAGCGCCTCTTTGGTAGCAACTACGGCGAACTGCACCGAGCGGTCCATGTGCCGGGCCTCTTTGGGATCGATAGCCTCGCCCGGCGAAAAGTCTTTCACCTCGCCGGCGATTTGTATCGCGTAATCAGCAGGATCGAAGAGGGTAATAGGTCCGACCCCCGACATGCCCGCCACGAGGTTGCGCCAGGTCGCTTCTGCGCTGTTACCCACAGGTGTGACAGCGCCCAGTCCTGTAACTACCACCCGCCGGTTATTGTTCGCCATCAAAGTGACTATAACCTCCTGAGGCACATTATCCAGAGCGTGTTTGTTGGGTACGGGGCCGGGTAAAGTTGGCTCTTTAGCCGTCCAACCTCCGATGCAGCCCTTACGCAATACGTTCTACGCATCCCGCATCAAATCGTCAAAGCGCAGCACCTCGGCGTCATCAGAGATGCGCCTTATGAGGCCTGACAGCACCTGGCCGGGGCCCACCTCGACGAAGGTGTTTACGCCATCCCCAAGCATCTCACGCACGGATGTGACCCATGCTACAGGCTTACAAAGCTGCTCGGATAGCTCACGTTTTATATCCTCAGCGGTGGTCATCACCTGCCCGGTGATGTTAGCTACCAGCGGCACAATGGGGTCCACCAGGCTAATGCTGCCGATCAATTGTGAAAGCTGCATGCCTGCTTGCTGCATCAACGGCGAGTGGGAAGCGATGCTGACCGCAAGCCGGGCTACTTTGGCGGCGCCCTCGCGCTTAGCAAGGTCCATAGCCTTCAGGAGCGCCTCTACCTCACCGGAGATAACAGTCTGAACGGGCGAGTTGGCGTTGGCGATCACTACCACGCCTGCGGAGCTTGCCTCCTCAACAATGCCCTTCAGACGCTCAAGGGTGAGGCCAATCACAGCCGCCATGCCGCCTGGGTGACGCTCGCCCTCCTCTTTCATCAGCCTGCCGCGTTCCCAGACGAGGCGCAGCCCATCCTCGAACTGCAACGACCCGGCGGCCACCAGCGCTGTGTACTCCCCAAGCGAATGCCCTGCCATAAACGCAGGTTTTATCTGGTGGCCTGTCTGCTTGCGTCGCTCGTTGAGCGCTTCTAAATAGGCTATGCTGGTGGTCAGGATAGCGGGCTGCGCGTACTGCGTGTCGTTGAGTCTGTCGGTGGGACCGGAGAAGCAAAGCTCGCTCACTGAGAAGTTCAGGACCTCACCGGCTTTCTCGAAGATAGCGTGCGCTGCCGGTGACTTATCGTAGATTTCCCGGCCCATGCCGACATATTGCGAACCCTGGCCGGGGAATACAAAACATAATTTTTCCATAATTCACCCTGTGAGAAGTTGCGTCGCTAGCTCCTGGTTTGGGCTGGAGTGCTGTAATATACGGCCCAAAAGGGCCTTTAAAAGCTCTAAAGCATCTAGAACATCTAGAACATTACCATGCCGCCATCTACGTTGATAACCTGGCCTGTAACGTAGGAAGCCAGATCAGAGGCGAGGAATAAGATTACACCTGCAACATCATCAGGCTCGCCGTAGCGCTCAGCGGGGATTGACTTGAGCATCGCGGCCTTCAACTCGTCCGGCAAGCCCGCCGTTATGTCCGTCTGGATGAAGCCGGGGGCGACGGCGTTGGCGGTTATGTTGCGCGCTCCCACTTCACGGGCGATAGACTTGGTGAAGCCTATCAAGCCCGCCTTGGCAGCAGCATAGTTAGCCTGTCCGGTGTTGCCTGTGAGTCCCACCACGCTGGAAAGGTTGATGATGCGGCCCCAGCGGTTCCTGATCATTGAGCGAAGCACAGCCCGTGTGCAGAAGTAGGCCGAGCGGAGATTAGTGTCTATCACCGCGTCCCACTCCTCCTGCGACATGCGCATCATCAAGTTGTCACGAGTGATGCCTGCGTTGTTCACGAGGATGTCTATGCGGCCCCAATCTTTTATCAAGCCGCTTATCATAGCATCTACTTCGTCGCTCTTGCTAACGTCGCCTTTCACTGCGCGAGCCTCTCCACCATCGGAGGCGATAGCGCCAACAACTTCCTGTGCGGCAGCCTCGCTGGAGTTGTAGTTGACAGCTACCTTAGCGCCCGCATCCCCCAGCCGCAGCGCGATTGCCCGCCCGATGCCCCGGCCTCCACCTGTCACCAGCGCCACTTTACCTGAAAGGTCTACCGTATAAGCCAAGCCATTTCTCCTTAACCACCAACCGCCAACAGACAACCTTTAGCCATATCGTGCACGAAGCAGGCTATATTAATATAACGTTAAGCAGGTCCTCTTGTTAGGGGCGACCTCGCAAAATATACCACGCTCGTATATAGATGTCAATGAAGACGCGTGTGGTTACTGTTCAGAGTAGGGGTAGAGCAATCTGCAAGGAGTAGCTGTGGAGGCGTACCCTCACCTACCCTTACGTACCCTCACCCCATGCCCCTCTCCCATCATGGGAGAGGGGGCTAGGCTGGCCCATCCACCCTTAGTCTGAACGCTTACCTGAGCGTGCGGACGTCTAGAGCAGGGGGCCCTTCCCCATACTCATTAGATTAGATGCGCTTGCCCGAAGTTCTACTGGTATACATCTTGCTTGCTGTAAAATAGATTCGTTATCGTATCTTTTGCCATATATGCCGGAAGCATACAGTAATTTGACGCCTATGTGCCTTCCGGCGATTGATGATGCTTGAAAGGGACGCTATTCTTATGCTTCAATCATCCATTGCTTACTCTAAAGCAGGGGACAGCACGGAGGCGGGCAGTTCAGTTGGCTCTCAAATATCGAAGGCGCTGGAAGGTGACGTGCCCGATGCCCTTATCGTATTTGCCTCTCCCAGGTACGACCACGAAAAACTCCTGGGTGCAATCGACGCCGCATGTCACCCACACATACTGATAGGTTGCTCATCTGCCGGTGAATTCACAAGCCAGACACAAGGGGTGGGCCTAGTTTGCGCGGTGGCGCTGCGCTCACCCGAGATGCACTTCGCCGCGGGCATAGGCCACAGCTTGCGTAGCGACCGAGCTGGGGCAGCTAAGGATGTGATCTCCTCCTTTACAGGAATGTCGGATAACAGCTACGTCTATCGCTGTGCGCTGGTGCTTACTGATGCATTGGCCGGGCAGGTTGATGACTTTGTTGAGCAGATGACTGTGCTGACCGGTGGCACCTACCAGTTCTTCGGCGGCGGCGCAGGTGATGATGATGCATTCACATGTACGCACGTTTTCTATGGCACCCAGGTCATCACGGACGCAGTTGTTGCTCTGGAGATCCTCTCCAATAAGCCTATTGGCGTAGGCGTATCTCACGGCTGGCAGCCTGCCTCGGCCCCCATGAGGGTTACAGAATCGGGTAAAATGCGCCTGGTAAGTGTAAATGCCATGCCTGCTGCTGAGATCTTTGAGGAGCACGCAGAGCAGACAGGACAGTCTTTCGACAGGGCTAACCCTCTTCCCTTCTTCCTGCATAATGTAATCGGCATACGGA
>JADMIH010000192.1 GCA_015478675.1 Chloroflexota bacterium
AGGGGAGTGTGCCGCGTGCGGAGAGAGGTTGGAGTATTTCCATCGCACAGTAGTGGAGGTCGCAACCCTGAGTAGAGGGGAACTGACTTGTTGGGCAAGAGCCTGGGGCTTTACTCTCTACATGCACTTGAACAGGCTTGGCTGCTTCCCAAGAGTTAGCTTGTAGTTGCCGGCGGGCTGGTTCGGCTGGTCGGTGACAGTGACGTGCAGCGCCAGCACACCCTGGTTGAGGGTGCCTGTGAAGCGCGCAGGGTGAGTTACCTGGTCCTGCCCACCTGCTACCCCGCTTTCGTATACGTGGGTGCCTACCACATCGAACTGGCCGTTGCTATCGAGCATTATAGGCTGTGAGATAGTGCCGTGCGCGCAATCGTATTCTACGGTCGCGCCCTTATCGGTAACGGTTAGCGCGATGTGCTCACCTCCCCACGTGCCTGCCGGAAGCATGCTGGAGTTGACGCCGCTGCCTGCTATGGGGTACTTTTCCTTATAGCGCAGCGTGCCTAGCTGGGTGAGGAGCACATTATATGGCGGCTGGTTCTCAGGGTGTAACTCAAATACAGCCCTCTCGAAATACTGCACCGTGTATGTTTTGCCATCGAGGTCGCTCTTCTCAGGGAAGCGGTTAGTAAGGGGATAGCCTTGCTGCATGAGGCCGCCGTTTGCTTTCCAGTAGTCGAGGAATTCACCGTTTATGCTCTTGCCCGTCTGCGGGAAAAACATACCCTGAGTGGCAAGGGGGTT
This sequence comes from Chloroflexota bacterium, assembly GCA_015478675.1. Next base: position 745 of record JADMIH010000192.1, read on the forward strand.
CATGGGTGGTGGTGGCTCAGGTGCGCCCTTCGGATACTTCTCTTTGAGGCGAGCCGTACCGAGCAGCGACAATAGTACGTCGTATGGAGGCTGGTTCTCAGGGTGCTTCTCGAACTCGGCCCTCTCGAAATACTGCACGGTATAGCTTTTGCCGTCCACCTCTGAGACTTCGGAGAACTCGTTGCTTATTGGGTACCCTTGCTGTTGGACCCCCCCATGGCTTTGCCAGTAGGTGAGGAAAGTTCCGCACACTGTTTTACCTGTTTGGGGAAAGGTCTGGCAGCCTGCCTGCTGTGCGGAAGCCTTGTCTGCTTGAGCCCCGAAAGAGGCCGCCAGCGCCAACGTTGTGGCGAATACTGTGAAAACCGATAGGATGCGCTTAAACATAACTGCACTCCTTATTACATTGCCCACTCCGCGCAAGGCCTACTCCGCGCAGGTCGCGTGCTGCATACGGCTTTACATGTCACCCGATCATGAGTGACATTATTACAACGAAATAAAGAGCGAATAGTTGCTTCGATCAACGAGGACTGAGTAATCTTATCGCACTCGCTGCTTACTCCTGGTTACTCACCCTTTCTCCAATCTGGCTACCCCTGCCAGCAGCCGTTTGGTGCCTGCTTTCTTGAAGAGCACAGTAACTTCTTCATCGGCGCCGCTGGGCTTGACCGCGAGCACCTGGCCTTCACCGAAGGCGTGGTGTTTTACCCGGTCGCCCACTTTGAAGCCGCGGCTTGCAGGTACGCTGCCCGATTGCTCTCTGGCTCGCAGGTCGGCGGCTGAGGTGATATTGAGCCTGCTGTTTTGCTGCTCGCGCTTCTCTTCACGACGTTTCTCGATGCGCGCAGAGCCTGGGCGCAGCCCTGAAGACTTGCCACTTCCGTAGATGCTGACGCCGTTGCTGAGTATCTCTTCCGCGCTGAAGCCTCGTTCGGGCACCGTATTGTGCTTGCCGCCATGGATGGCGGGCCTCATAGCTGTACCTACATCGCGGCCTGTGACGAGCTCGGGTGGCAAATCGGCAAGAAAGCGTGAGGGACCGTTCACCTGGGGCACGCCGTAGAGGGTGCGGCGGAATGCGTATACCAGATAGAGGCGCTGCTTGGCTCGCGTGATGCCTACGTAGGCCAACCGCCTCTCCTCCTCCATCTCGTTTTCCTGCCCGGCTTCTTCGGCATCTAACGCCCGCTTGTGGGGCAATATCCCCTCGTCCATCCCTACGATAAAGACCACCGGGAACTCAAGCCCTTTTGCGGCGTGCAAGGTGATGAGGGTTACCGCCTCCTTTTCTTCTTTCAGCGTGTCTATGTCGGACATGAGCGCGACATCTTCGAGGAACTTACCCAGCGCCTCTGTGGTGGGGAGGTCGGCGTAGTTTTCGGCCACTGTGCGAAGCTCCAGCACGTTCTGCCAGCGCTCCTCGCCTTCATTCGTACCGTCTTGCAACGCCTCCTGATAGCGCGCCCGCTCCAGCAGCAAATCGAGTAAACCGACCACAGGTAGCTCGCCACGCGAAGCTAAAAGCTCTTCCAGGGTGGAGATCATAGGCGCGAACTTGCCCGCAGATACAGCCAGCATGGGCGTGCCCGGCGCCAACTGGTCGGCTTTGTCGCGCTTCTGGTGCTTCATAGCTGTGGTTAGCGCTGTGTACAAGGGCACGCCGAGCTTTTGGGCGTATACCTCAAGCTCGTTTATCGTCTTCGCGCCTATACCCTTGCCGAGGGGCGTGTTGTTTACCATACGCATGAAGTCAACGTTGCTCTCCGGGTTGTGCACTACCTTGAGTATAGAAAGCACATCTTTGACTTCTTTGCGCGAATAGAAGCGCACGCCGCCCACCAGCTGGTAGGGCACTTTGTAGAGCATGCAGGCTTGCTCTATTTCGCGTGACTGCGCGTTGGTGCGGTAGGTCACGGCTATATCTTTGCAGTTGTAGCCTGATGAGACGAGACGCTTTACCTCACGCGCAACGTACTGCGCTTCCTCGCTTTCGTCATAAGCCTCGAAGATGGTGACGGGCAGCCCGGCCTCGTTCTCGGTCCAGAGAAGCTTCTGCTTGCGCTGGGTGTTCTGGCTGATTACCCTGTCGGCGACCGAGAGGATCGTCTGGGTTGAGCGGTAGTTCTGTCCCAGTACTATCACTTTGGCGTCAGGATAGTCGCGCTCGAAGTTGAGGATGTTGCGTATATCCGCCGCGCGCCACCCGTAGACACTTTGATCCTCATCGCCTACTACGCACATGTTACGGTGAATGCCGGCGAGCATGTTGACCATGATGTACTGCGAATGGTTGGTGTCCTGGTATTCATCCACCAGCAGATGGAGAAATCGTTCCTGATAGCGTCTGAGGATGGTGGGCTGCTCGGTGAAAAGCTCTATCGTCAGCTTGATCAGGTCGTCGAAGTCCATTGCGCGATTAGCCTGCAACAGCTCCTGGTAGCGGCGGTAGACGCGTGCCGAGACCTCCTCAAAGTAGGTTTCGGCCTGCCGGAGCGCCTGTTCGGGAGAAGCGAGCACTGTTTTGGCTGCGCTGACCTTGGAGAGGAAACTGCGTGGCGAGTATTGCTTATCGTCGAGGCCGATATCTTTCATCGCCTGCTTGACGAGGCTTACCTGGTCGTCATCATCGTATATAGCGAAGTCGCGTTTGTAGCCGATTGCATCAGCATGCTGCCTGAGTATACGCACGCCGAGCGAGTGGAATGTGCCCACCGTGAGGTCTTTCATTCGTGAACCTATGAGACGTTCCAGGCGCTGTTTCATCTCGGAAGCAGCTTTGTTTGTGAAGGTGACGGCGCAGATGCGGTTGGGCCAGACGTCTTGTGCTTCGATAAGATAGGCGATACGGTGCGTGAGGACGCGAGTTTTGCCGCTGCCGGGACCTGCGATTATGAGCAACGGTCCTGACACCGTCTCCACGGCCTCTTTCTGCTGAGGGTTTAGCCCTGCGGTGATCTGAGCTATGCAGGCTGGATCAGGAATATGTGGGCGTCGTGCGCTTTCTGCGTATGCTCCGGTGTAGAGGGCAGATGCAGCCTCTTCGCTGGGCGCAGGCGCAGGGGCTTCGGAGAGCCATGCAGGCTCGCCACCTGTGGCCTCAACTCTCTGGGGTTCGGTTGAAGCTTGTTCATATGCCTGTGGAGGGGCGAGGTCGAGGCTCAGTTGCCGGTCTCCGGCTGCGCTGTCGCGAGCAGCAGGGTCTTTCTTGCTTGCCAAATCTATGCTCCTGCCTGTGGTCTCTAGCTGGGATGACGGTTTGCGTGCCTGGCATATGACGGAGGGGTGCTATCTATTTTACCATTTGAGCAGGCTTAGAGGCAAAGCAATCCACATGAGTAAATGTTCAGAGTTGAGGTGGAGCAACCTTCCTGGGGTATCTGTGCGGGTGTTGCGCCATCTGCCCTCACCTCCCCTCACCCCAAATCCCCCTCCCATGAAGGGAGAGGGGGGTTTAATCACCCTTGTAACCCCGTCAGGGGCTTGGCCCCTGTGCACTCAGCAGGAGTAAAGCCCCCTCTCCCCTTGTGGGAGAGGGGCATGGGGTGAGGGCGGGTGGCGGTACGCCTGCACAGATACCCCAGGAAGGTTGCTCCACCGCAACTCCTCTGAAAATGGGAAGGATAGTAGTATAGAGGGGTGCTAAATCACTCGTATTTTCATCCGTAATGGTGGCCCACAGGGTCATGGCTTACTCTGAACAGTTACAGAGTAACTGATACCTTATGGCCGACGCCGAAGATGTTACATTAGCCGGATAGCAGATCGCGACACCTCAACTATGGGTTTCGACTTTTGAGGGATGATCGTTGCTCTCATAAGTAAAGTATCTTGTGCAAAGTGGTCTCCCTTTTTGTTGGCACATTCAGTGCTGTTATGGTATTTGGAAAGTATATAAATATATGCGAGATGCACATAGTAGCATACAACAGCGGACGGCTTAGGTCCGCTAAATTACCCCGATTGGGTTATCTACCCCTATCCATTTGACCTGGGAGGTTCATATGGCAGCGCCAACTACACCAACTACAGCACCGACATCAACCGAGCAATTGCACAATCTTGCCCAACAACTGCGCATAGACAGCATCCGCGCCAGCACTGCTGCCGGGTCGGGCCACCCCACATCCTCCATGTCGGCTGCTGATTTGATGGCCGTTTTAATGAGCAAGTACCTGCGGTACGATTTTGATGACCCGCAAAACCCGATGAATGATCACCTGATCTTCTCGAAAGGCCACGCCTCGCCGTTGCTCTACTCTATGTTCAAGGCAGCAGGGGCTATCAGTGATGCGGAATTGCTGACCTTCCGTAAGTTCGGCAGCCGTTTGCAAGGCCACCCCACCCCCGCCATACCCTGGGTGGACGTAGCTACCGGCTCCCTGGGCCAGGGCCTGCCCATCGGCGTTGGCATAGCCCTCGCAGGCAAATACCTGGACAAGCTGCCCTACCGGATATGGGTGCTGCTGGGAGACAGCGAGATGGCCGAAGGCTCGATCTGGGAGGCGTTTGACCATGCGGGCCACTACGCCCTCGGTAAGCTCATCGGCATCCTGGATATGAACAGGCTGGGACAGCGCGGCGAGACCGACCTCGGCTGGAATAGCGCCGCTTACGCAGAGCGTGCTCACGCCTTTGGCTGGCATACACTCGAAATTGATGGGCACGACCTGGCGGCTGTTGACCAGGCTTTTGCCGAGGCAGAGAAGGAGAGCGAGCATAGCGGCCAGCCAACCCTGATCGTAGCCAGGACGATGAAAGGCAGAGGTGTCTCCTTCCTTGAAAATAAAGAGGGCTGGCATGGCAAAACACTCGACGAAGAACAGGCCAGGCAAGCTATTCAGGAGCTGGGAGGCGAACACCAGATCACAGTCCAGGTGCAGAAACCTGGGTCTGCCCCGGCAGGGTGGTCGCAGCCGCACAACCACCCCAAACTGGAGCTGCCTACCTACAAGGCAGGCGACAAAGTAGCCACCCGTAAGGCATACGGCGACACCCTGGCTGCCCTGGGCGCATGGCCCGACGTGGTCGCCCTGGACGGCGAGGTGAGCAACTCTACTTATTCGGATGAGTTCCAGAAGGTCATGCCAGACCGCTTCTTCGAGATGTATATCGCCGAGCAGCAGATGGTGGCGGCAGCGGTAGGTTTCAGCGTGCGACACTACATTCCCTTTGCTTCCACATTCGCCGCCTTTTTGAGTCGTGCTTATGACTTTATACGTATGGGAGCCATCTCCCGGGCTAACCTGCGGCTCTGCGGCTCGCACGCAGGCGTCTCTATAGGAGAAGATGGCCCATCGCAGATGGCCCTTGAAGATCTTGCTATGATGCGTGCAGTATGTGGCAGCACTGTGCTCTACCCGAGCGATCCCAACCAGACGGCGCAGCTGGTGGTGGCTATGGCCGGGCAAGACGGTATTAGCTTCTTGCGCACCACCCGTGAGAAAACGACGGTGCTCTACCCACCTGAGGAGAAGTTCACCATCGGCGGCAGCAAAGTGGTGCGCCAATCAGACAAGGACCAGGTGACGGTGGTCGCGGCGGGCATCACGCTGCACGAAGCCATAAAAGCCTGCGACACCCTCCAGGGAGAGGGTATCGCCGTGCGCCTGATAGATGCCTACTCGGTCAAACCTATTGATAGCCGCACATTGCATGAAGCTGCCCAGGCTACCCAGGGACGGCTTGTGGTGGTTGAAGACCACTGGCCGCAAGGAGGACTAGGCGAGGCGGTGCTTGAGGGCTTTGTGAACGCGCCCGCGTCTGCGGGCAACGGTGAGGGAGGCGGCGGCCCTATGGCCCTACAAATGACACACCTGGCCGTGCAGGGAATGCCCACCTCCGGCAAGCCGGAAGAGTTGCTAGACGCAGCGGGTATCAGCGCCGGCCACATCGCCAGTGCAGTGCGCGCGCTGATCAAATGATGGATAGTGGCGGGTAGCTAACCATAGTGAGCGCCGACCACCGGATAGGAGAAAGAACCGATGAGTAAGACCCCATTACAGCAACTGGAAGAGTACGGGCAAAGCCCCTGGTTGGATAACATACGCCGCGGCGATATAGTTTCGGGCAGCTTGAAGAAACTCATAGACGAGGGGATAAAGGGCGTCACCGCCAACCCTACCATTTTCGAGAAGGCTATCTCAGGCTCGACCGACTACGATAAAGCGATAGATGACCTTGTGCGCCAGGGCAAAAGCTCAGCCGACATCTATAAAATACTGATCGTAGAGGATATATCAGATGCCGCCGACATCTTCAAGCC
>JADMIH010000193.1 GCA_015478675.1 Chloroflexota bacterium
CTCTCCCTTGTAGCGCATCTCCCGCCCACACCTGGGGCAAGGTGGGCCAGGCACAGTCTGGGCAGAGGCTTGTTGTTCCTCCAATATCGTCTGCGCCATTTGCTCGCTCAGTTGCTTGTGCAGTTTCATCACTACTTCTTCAATTTGAGCCAGGGTTGGCTGCGGGGTCTCATACGACCAACTAGCCAATTACTCAATTACTTGTTCCGCCTGCGCCATAAGCGCAGCCTTCATCTGCTCGTGTGTTCGTCTCATTGAGAGCCTCCATCCTCTGCTTGGAATGCTCCCATTATCTCAGACTTTGCCCCCTATCTGAAATGCACCCACAACCGCTGCCTGCCTTGACGCGTGGCTGCTTAGCCAGTATAATTATTCGGACTTCGGGGTGTAGCTCAGCCCGGTTAGAGCGCAGCGTTTGGGACGCTGAAGTCGAGTGTTCGAATCACTCCACCCCGACCAGGACCTCACCTGTATGGTGGGGTTGTTTGTTCCTGTGAGATCCGTTTCGACATCTGCGCCTAGCACTTTTTGCCTTGACAACAAGCCTGTAATACCTTAAGATTCACTATCGTGCTAGACGGGGAGCTGGCGGTGCCCTGTAACCCGCAATCCGCCACAGCGGGGTTGAATTCCCGATTGAGGTCCGGCACTGTGGGACTGTGCTTGTTAAGAGGTGTTGAAGATCTGGTCTTACGCGGCAGAAGCCTATGAACCCCGTCAGGTCCGGAAGGAAGCAGCGGTAAATAGATACTTCTGGGTGCCGTAGGGTAGCCTGGTTGGAGCTATCTGGCGGGCGAAAGCCGGAGTACTGTGATCAATAAAGGGTGCACGTAGCTATTATACTCCTCGTGTGGGGAGGCGAAAGAGCCATTACCGCGATGGCTCTTTTTGTTTGGGCTGAATCAGGGGATTAGTAGCGCTCAAGCGTAGCTCTTCAATAAACTGCAACAGGTGACATCGCCCTGTAATTTTGCCGCGCCCGCCTTGACACCATCCAGGCGCTGTGTTATGTTACAATTCGCCACAATGCGCTATCTTTGCTGTAAGTAAGAGCTGGGCCAAAATATCCTGTGACGCCTGGGGCTGGCGTGTTGCATAAAGACATCATCATGGCAGTGCTGAACGCTGCGATCAAATCGGCAGACCCCTACCTTGCGGTGCTTGGCGCACTCAGGGCGCACCTGCCGCCGAAGGGCAGCACTCCATCGGGCAAGTTGTACATCATCGGCGCAGGAAAGGCCGGGGCCGCTATGTCGCGGGCAGCCGAGGATGCCTTTGGCGACACTATCACGCAGGGGCTTGTTATCGTCAAAAATGGCTATACCGGCACGGGAAACGGGCCGTTATCGAGGATAGAGCTTGCCGAGGCGAGCCACCCGGTGCCTGACATGCGTGGTGTTGAGGCCACAGAGCGGGTGCTGCGGATAGCTGAGAGCGCACAGGAGGGCGACACAGTTGTCTGCCTCGTCTCCGGGGGCGGTTCCGCGCTGCTCGTAGCTCCCGCCGAAGGGGTTACACTCGCGGATTTACAAAGAACAACGCGCGCTCTGCTACTATCGGGGGCCACTATCAACGAGTTGAACGCGGTTCGCAAGCACCTGTCGCGAGTGTCGGGTGGTCTGCTTGCCCGTACTATCGCGCCCGCTCAGACGCTGTCGCTTATTCTCAGTGATGTCACAGCTTCGCCACTCGATGTGATAGCCTCCGGGCCAACCGCGCCAGACGCGACCACTTACAGCGAGGCGCTGGATATAATAGCACGTTACGGGCTGACAGATGCGCTACCTTCAGCGGTGCTGCGGAGATTGAGCCTCGGTGCGGAGGGCAGCCTGCCTGAGACGCCTAAAACAGACGATGAACTCTTCGGTAAAGTGGACAACATACTCGTCGCCAGCAATGTCACCGCGGTAGAGGCGGCGGCGTCTCAGGCTCGTGAGATGGGCTTCGACACCGCTATCGTAACGACCTATCTGGAAGGTGAAGCTCGCGAAGCAGCCAAAGTGCTGGCGGGGGTGGCTAAAGAGATCGTGGCTTACGGTAGGCCGGTAAAGCGTCCGGGCTGCGTCCTTTTCGGCGGTGAAACGACTGTAACGGTGCGCGGGTCTGGCATCGGGGGCCGTAGTACCGAGCTTGCACTGAGCGCCGCAATCGCCATAGATGGGCTGGGCCACGATGTAGTTATCGCCTCACTCGCCACCGACGGCGGCGACGGCACGTCACCCAGCGCTGGGGCTATTGCCGACGGCACCACTATTAATAGAGCTAAAGCGCTTGGCCTGGATGCCTACGCGTCGCTGGCAAATAATGACAGCTACACCTTCTGGCAACAGCTAGGAGATGCAATCATGACAGGCCCCACCGGCACCAACGTGAACGATATTATAGGAGTGTTTGTATTCGAGGACCGAACTGCCGAAACATGAATCAGGAATTGCCGGCATGCAGGCATACGGGGGGCAGACAAGAATGTTTGCTCTCAGGTGCCTCACCGGACTCAACGTAGTTCCTGACTCATAATTTGGTAGCTTACCCTTTCGCAGGAGATTATCATGAAGCTTGGCGGATTCACTTTCGTGCTACACACTCATATGCCTTTCTATCGTGGGGCCGGAATGTGGCCTCACGGCGAGGAGAACTTGCACGAGGTTATGGCCGAAACTTACATACCTTTGCTCCAGGCTCTCACCGACTTGTATGAGGCGGGGATCACGGCGAAGATCACACTCGGTATCACTCCTGTGCTGCTCGAACAGCTCGCTGATCCTCTCGTCATCCAGCACTTTGAGGAGTATGTGCAGCAGGAGATAGCTGCCGCCACATCTGAAGTAGAGCGTTTTCAGCAGAGCGGCGAGCAACACTTCCTTTATCTGGCCCACTTCTATAGTGACTGGTACATGCAGATTCTAAACGCCTTTCAGCAGCGTTTCGGGCGCGACATACCCGGCGGCTTTCGCCGCTTGCAAGATGCGGGCGCGGTCGAAATCCTTACTTCGGGGGCGACCCACCCTTATCTGCCTCTCATGTCTCGCGACTCCACGATCTATGCGCAACTGGAAATCGGCAAGCAGACCACCGCACGTCATTTTGGCAAAGAGCCGCGCGCTATCTGGCTTCCCGAGTGCGCTTACCGGCCCGGCTATTACGCCACAGCCTCCGATGGCGCTCAGTATGAGCGACCGGGGCTGGAATACTGGCTTGAGAATAGAGGAATACGCCTCTTCTTCAGCGAGAGCGGCGCGGTGGAGGGGAGCAAGGTCATAGGCCAGGCAGAGCGCGAAACTAAAGAGGTCGTACGCTCCACAAGCAGGGTCGTAGAAGTCGTCGCGGCGACGTATGACCAGGTGGCGCAAACCATCGAAGAGATGGGCTACGAGAGTGCGGGCTTCGTAACCGAGAAGAAGGTGTTGCCGTTCCAGGGCGAGGAGCGGGCCGGCGCTGACAGCGGCACTTTTGAAGCCTATCTTGTGCGCGACTCCGACACAGCCGTCATGGGGCGCAACGAAGCGGTGGGGCAGCAGGTCTGGTCGGCTACCTTCGGTTATCCAGGCGACCCTAAGTATCGGGAGTTTCACCGCAAAGACCCTGAGCATGGCTTTCAGTACTGGCGTGTCACAGATAACAAAGCTGATTTGCAATACAAGCAGCCGTATGAGCCTTATAGCGCGGGGCAGCAAACCCAGTCTCACGCCGACCACTTTGTAGCTCTGGTTGAGCAGCAATTGCGTGACTACGCACGGGCGCATAATGGCAATGTGGGCTATATTGCTACGGCATACGATACAGAGTTATTCGGCCACTGGTGGTTTGAGGGAGTAGAGTGGTTGAAGGAGGTGCTCACACGGCTGGCGCGGAACAGCAATGTTGAGCTTTGCACTGCTTCTGAGTGGTTGCAGCAGCACCCGGCGGAGAAGATAATAGACTTGCCGGAAAGCTCCTGGGGGCACGCAGGCACACACGTGACCTGGATCAACCCTGAGACCACATGGATGTGGGAGGCGGTCCACGAAGCCGAGAGGCGGATGGAAGGGTTGGTTGGGCGCTATCCGGATGCGAGTGGCTCGCTTGAAGAGGCATTGAAGCAGGCGGCGCGTGAGCTTGTGTTGCTCGAAGCGAGCGATTGGGAGTTCCTGTACACTACAGGGCAGGCGCGGCAGTATGCGACCGAGCGGTTTGTTGAGCATGTAAGCCGCTTCAATGACCTAGCCAGCGCAATCGAGCTTGGAGATGACGGTAATGCGGGTAGGCTGGCCCGCGATTATGGCGAGCGTGATAATCTCTTCCCCGACATAGATTATCGCCTCTTTGCCCGAAGGCAGCCGGAGTAAAACCTTCCGCACGGCACTTCAGAGCCTGTCATCTTCCTAGCTCGCAAAAGTCTCATTGCGAAGGGCTTCTGGGGTAGGTTCCCATCTGCACGGCGTTGGGTCGCCTGGCATTGTGCTCAGGAAGGACCCCTCCCCACACGTGGGGAGGGGGAAGGAAGTCAGGGGGATGGGTGTTTGCTTATCCCGATGTTGAGGAGCACTGAATAGGCGTGCGAAAGCCTGCGCCCGGAGAGGCGCATCAGGGGTCTTGCTTTTCAGTGTTGCTGCACGGCGTTGTAGACGATTTTTGCTGCCTGGGCGCGAGTGGCCGTATTGTCGGCGCGGAAGTAGGGTCGTGACTGGGCATCGCACGGTTCACCCGGCCCGCCGCAAGAGTAGCCTGCCATAATGCCTCGCGCCGTCAGGCGTTGAACGTAGGGGTAGAAGGGGCTGGAAGGCGGCACATCGGTGAAGCTCTGGCCCGTCGGCGGGTCGTTATAACCTGCGGCGTTGCTCACTATCTTGGCGGTTTGGGCGCGCGTGACCGTGGCATTTGGCCTGAAGTAGGGCAAGTTAGCGGGAGGGGAGCAAGGCTCACCCGGCCCGCCGCAAGGATAGCCGTTTATGATCCCTCGCTGTGATAGCCGCTGCACCCAGAGATAGAAGGTGCTATCGGGCGGCACATCCTGGAAGCTCTGGCCTATGGCAGGCTCGTTAAAGCCGAAGGCGCTCGACACTATCTTGGAGATTTGGCCCCTTGTTACCGTTGCCCCTGGCCGGAAAGTGTTATCAGGGTAACCCGCGATAGCCCCGCTGCAAAGGAGGTAGCTGACCGCGTTGTAGAAGTAATCCGACGGGCTTACATCCGAAAAGGTGATGCCGCCATTGTAGCCGGTGGCTAACGGACGGGGCGCGTTGCCGTTCAGAGTGTCGCCTACTGCCCAGACATTGCTGTGAGAGGTAGCGTCCATGCTGTAGAGTTGCACGCCGGGCGTTGTTATGAGGGTAGGCACCGCATACCAGGCTGTGCCGTTCCAGTGCAGGAACTGAGCACGCAGAGTCGGCAGGTCAGCGCCGTAATTGCCCACAGCCCATACATCATTAGCAGCTATCGCCGCCACAGAAACAAGGGCGTTATTTCTGAAGTTGCCGGGTGGGTCGCTGCCGGGCGCTATGCTCCACTGCGTGCCGTTCCAGTGCATAATCATGGTGTGCTTGCTCGTTATATCAGTTGCGCGGCTGCCTACTGCCCATACATCACCGCCCGATACACCCGATACTGACGAGAGATAATTGATAGTGTCGGTAGAGGCTACAGGCACGGGAACCGCCGTCCATGCGCTTCCATTCCAGTGCATCGCCAGAGCACGGCCATAGTATTCCTGGTAGCCTACAGCCCAAAGATCGTTGGAGGCCAGGGCGGTTACTCCCAGGAGCCTATTGTTGCTGCCGGGGTTGGGGCTTGGCACAGTTGCCCACGCGCTGCCATTCCAGTGCATAGTGAGGGTTTGCATACCCGCGCCGCCTACTGCCCATACGTCGTTTGGTGCTATCGCAGTTACCGATACCAGCTCACCACCGGAGGGTAGCGCGGGAGTGGGCACCACAGCCCAGTCTGCCCCATTCCAGTGCATCGCCATAGGTTGAGAGGAAGCGCTGCCTACTGCCCATACATCATTACTTGCGGTGGCGGCCACGGCTCGCAGTGCGTTATTGGGGCTGGCGTTGGGGGCGGCTATGTTGCTCCAATTAGCACCATCCCAATGCATAATCAATGTGCCATATTGGGAGAAGGCGCCACGAGCGCCTACGGCCCAGGCGTCATTTGCTGAAATGCTGGCTACGCCGTAAAAGTACTGTTCGTTGCCGTTTACACCAGGGGTGGGAACGGTATGCCAGGGCGCGCACTCGGCAGTATCAGATGAAGCAGGTTGCTCATTCGCCTTTGTGGGCGGCTCTGCTGGGGGTTGCGCGTGGAGCGTCGAAGCCTTCGCGCTGAAGCCTGAGAGTAGATAGAACGAGATAAGCGCCGTTAGAGTAGCACGCAGAGCAGGCGCGAGGCGGCTGTAAGACATAAAAGTTTGCTCCTTCCTGTTACCCAAGTGGTATACAAGCCTGGTGTGGTCGGGTGTGGTCGGGTGTGGCTGGCCAAGGTCTATGTCTCACATGCTATTATAGCGCCTTGTGGTTGTCAACAATGGGTGCAAAGGTAAGCGCGCAGAGTTAGGGTGGAGCAATCTTCTTGGGGCATCCGCGCGGGTGAGGGTATGGGGTGAGGGTACGCCTCCACAGTTTCTCCTTGCAGATTGCTCCACCTCAACTCTGAACAGTTACGTGCAAAGGTAAGCGCGCAGAGTTAGGGTGTAGAGTTCTATCAGTACGCAGGGCCAGGGTGCTGCCTTGTCACGCGCGTTCTGTCCATTGGCAAAGCAGCAAGGATAAGAGTGAGGATAGAGGGCAAGACCTGCGCCTTGCCCCTATCTATATTCTACTTCGCCCGCGCCGTCCCAGAGCGACGCTATTCACCGGCTGCCATCGTCAATAGCTGAAGGCGTTATCTCTCACGAGTAGGCAAGCAGTTAGGGAAGAAAGTGTTGGCATCAATCTTGGAAGCCTGCCCACGTGTGGTGTTGTTCCCCCACCTGAAGTATGGCC
>JADMIH010000194.1 GCA_015478675.1 Chloroflexota bacterium
ATGTGCCAGGCTACCAGGTACCGGCCTCTGCCATGTTGTGGCAAGCAGGCGATGGCACGAAGGCGTTTCACGATCCGATCCGGGTGCCCAGCATTTCATCAGGCCGGAGCGCGGGAACAAACGGTGCCATACCTGGAGGACGGACCAACCAATTCTTCGTTGACTTCTACAAGCAAGCGGCCGATGAGCTACAGGGCTTTCGAGCGCGCGAGCACACCGCCCAGGTGCCCTACGAGCTGCGAGAGGAGAGGGAAGAGGAGTTTCGTGAAGGCAAGCTGCCCGTGCTCTATTGCTCGCCTACTATGGAACTCGGGGTCGATATCTCCGAGCTCAACATGGTGAATATGCGAAATGTGCCACCAACGCCGGCTAACTACGCGCAGCGCTCTGGGCGCGCAGGTAGAAGCGGCCAACCTGCCCTCGTCTTTTCATACTGCACTACAGGCAGCCCGCACGACCAGTACTTCTTCAAGCGCCCCGAGCAGATGGTGGCCGGGGCTGTGACCCCGCCGCGACTGGACCTCGCCAACGAGGACCTGGTGCGCTCCCACATACACGCAATCTGGCTTGCGGAGAGCCGCCAGAGCCTTGGGAAATCGCTCAAGGACATCCTCGACATATCGGGAGACCAACCAAGCCTGGAGTTGCAACCAGAAGTGCAAGACACGATCAACAACGAGCAGTTTCGCCGCCAGGCACGGGCACGTGCCGAACGCGTACTCGCCTCCCTGGGCGATGACCTCCTGTCGGCTGAGTGGTACAGCCATGGCTGGCTCGACAAGGTGCTCGCCCAGGTGGCACGTCAATTCGACCAGACTGTTGAGCGATGGCGCAGCCTCTATCGGGCGGCACTGAAGCAATCTCAGATGCAGCAGAGGATCGTACTGGACGCGTCGCGCAGCTCCGACGACAAGAACCAGGCGAAGAGGCTCCGCCGCGAAGCCGAATCGCAGATCGACCTCCTTACCGAAGTAGATAATGTGGTGCAGTCCGACTTCTACTCATACAGGTATTTCGCTTCAGAGGGTTTCCTGCCTGGCTACAGCTTCCCCCGCCTGCCTATATCAGCCTTCATTCCGGCGCGCCGGGTCAAGCAGCGTGATGAGTTCCTGTCACGCCCACGATTCCTGGCCGTCTCGGAGTTTGGGCCGCGGGCTATCATCTATCACGAGGGATCGCGCTACCTGATCAACAAAGTGATCCTACCCGTGGGTGACAGTAGCGAGGATGGGGCCATCGAGCAGAACAATGTTGCGATGCTTGAGGCCAAGCGTTGCGAGCGATGCGGCTATCTGCATCCGATCACCGACGGTGTTGGGCCGGATCTATGTGAAAACTGCCATGCACCGTTGGGCGACCCTCTGCGCAAGCTCTTCCGTCTGCAAAATGTGTCAACAAAGCGGCGTGACAAGATTAGCTCAGACGAGGAAGAACGCCAGCGAATGGGCTACGAGATCATCTCAGGCGTGCGCTTCGGCGAGCACGATGGGCAGCCGTCCATGCAAACAGCCTCTGTCGAGTCTCAGGCTGGCACGGACGTTGAAACCGTCGATAACAAGAGTGGAAGTGGTAGTAGCAATCCGCTGGCGCTTCTCACCTATGGCCATACAGCTACCATCTGGCGCATCAACCTGGGGTGGGCGCGCCGGCGTGACCGGGGGCAGTATGGTTTCCAACTGGATTTGGAGAGGGGTTACTGGGCACGCAACGAGGCACTCGAAGAAGGCGACCAGTCTGATCCCATGTCACCGTCCAAGGCCCGCGTGATCCCATATGTTGAGGACCGCCGCAACTGCCTCCTTATTCAGCCAACAGGGGAGGTAGATGCCGCTTTGATGGCTTCTTTGCAAGCGGCCGTCAAGAGCGCGATACAGGTGCTCTACCAATTGGAAGATAATGAGCTTGCAACGGAGCCTCTTCCGAGTTCAGATGATCGACGCATCATCTTGATCTACGAATCGGCTGAGGGTGGGGCCGGGGTGCTAAAGCGGCTCCTGGACAACCCGGATGCCTTTGCCGAAATGGCCCGCAAGGCTCTTGAGATATGCCACTTCAACCCGGACACTGGAAAGGACCTGCACCACGCGCCACGTGCCAAGGAAGACTGCGAGGCTGCTTGCTACGACTGCTTGATGAGCTACGGTAACCAGCGCGATCACCGGCTGCTGGACCGTAAAGCCATACAACACGTGCTCATGCAGTGGGCGCGCTCGAGCGTTGACGCTGCTCCCTCTCACAAGTCGAAGCAGGAGCACATCGAAGAGTTGATGCGCATAGCCGGTTCTGAGCTAGAGAAGAAGTGGTTGCGCTACGTCGAAGAGCGCAACTTACGGCTGCCGAGCACGGGGCAAACACTCATAGAGGCCTGCGGCACACGGCCCGACTTCTTCTATAACGACGAGCAAACAGCAATCTACATAGATGGCCCTGTGCACGACTATCCGCACCGCCAGGAGCGGGATCGCGTCCAGTCAGCGCAGATGCTGTCTAAAGGATACCTGGTCATACGGTTCGGCCATAACGAAGACTGGGACGCCGTGCTGTCCAAGTATCCTGACATTTTCGGCAAGCTGTAAAGAGTGTAGAGAGGGTCGATAAGCCATGAGCTATGCAGTCGGTTCCCTTGTGCGCGCACGCGGCAGAGAATGGGTGGTTCTTCCGGAGTCTGAGGAGGAGCTACTTGTACTCCGCCCGCTGGGGGGCACGGATGACGAGGTAACAGGCATCTACTTGCCACTGGAAAAGGTTGAACCTGCTCGCTTCGATCTTCCAGATCCTCAGAAGCCTGGCGACTATCGCTCGAGCAGGTTGCTAAGGGACGCCGTACGGTTGGGCTTCCGCTCCAGCGCAGGGCCATTTCGATCGTTCGCACGAATAGGCGTTGAGCCGCGTCCCTACCAGCTTGTGCCCCTCCTTATGGCTCTCAAGCTGGACCCAATCCGATTGCTTATCGCCGACGATGTAGGTATTGGCAAGACCGTGGAGGCCGGGCTGGTTGCCAGGGAGCTTATCGACCGCGGAGAAGTAGACCGGCTCGCGGTATTGTGCCCGCCCCAACTTGCTGAGCAGTGGCAGGCGGAGTTGCGCGATAAGTTCCATATAGATGCCGAACTGGTTTTGCCGAGTACTGTCACCAGGCTGGAGCGCAACACGCGCTTGGGAGAGTCACTCTTCGACCTGTATCCGTATGTAATTGTGTCTACTGACTTCATCAAGTCGGACCGCCGGCGCGAGGAGTTCTTGCGCACCTGCCCCGAGCTTGTGATCGTAGACGAAGCGCACACCTGTGCCTTTGGGGGAGAGGCGCGCGGAAGTGGACGTCACCAGCGCCACCAACTGGTGTCGGGCCTTTCGCGCAACAAGGACCGGCACATGATCCTGGTGACAGCAACACCTCATAGTGGCAACGAGGAGGCTTTCCGTTCCCTCCTGACCCTGCTGGACCCAGACTTTGCCGATCTCCCTGAAGACCTTTCGGGCCCTCAAAACGAGCACCACCGCCGCCAGTTGGCCGCCCATTTCGTGCAGCGTCGTCGCCGAGACATCAAAGCCTACCTGGATACTATCACACCGTTTCCTGCGCGGGAGGAGACGGAGCTCAGCTATAAGCTTTCCGAGGAGTACAAGCGACTCTTCGAAAAGGTGCTGCGCTATGCCCGCGAAACGGTGGCCGACACCACCCTGGGCAAGCACCGGCAGCGTGTACGCTGGTGGTCGGCGTTAGCCCTCCTGCGCTCGCTGGCGTCCAGTCCCGCCGCTGCGGCCGCCACCTTGCGCAGCCGAGCTTCCACGGCAGACACCGATACGGCTGAGGAGGCGGACGAGATAGGACGACGAACGGTGCTCGACCTGATAGACGCGGAGTCGGCTGAGGGAATGGACCTCACGCCGGGAAGCGACACGGGGGAAGAGGAGGGCGCAGGTGGACAGAATCGCCGCCGGCTGCTTGAGATGGCTCGCGAGGCTGACGCTCTGATTGGCGAAAAAGACGCCAAGCTGCAGAAAGCGGTTGGTATAGTGCAATCGCTCCTCAAGGAAGGTTATCGTCCGATCATCTTCTGCCGCTTCATCCCGACAGCAGAGTACGTCGCCTCCGAACTACGTGCGCGCCTGCCGAAGGATGTGCAGGTGGCCGCCGTTACAGGCACCTTGCCGCCAGCCGAGCGAGAAGCGCGGGTGGGGCAGCTGGCTGAGACACCAAAGCACGTTCTCGTGTGCACCGACTGTCTTTCGGAGGGCATCAACCTTCAGCAGCACTTTGACGCGGTCGTGCATTATGACCTGGCCTGGAATCCCACTCGGCACGAGCAACGCGAAGGGCGAGTCGACCGCTACGGCCAGAAGAGCCCCACAGTGCGTGTCGTCACCTACTATGGTCTCGATAACCAGATAGACGGCATCGTGCTCGAGATCCTGATCCGTAAGCACAAGATGATCAGAAGCTCGCTCGGTATATCGGTGCCGGTGCCCGTCGATACCGATCAGGTGGTAGAAGCAGTCTTCGAAGGCCTGCTCCTGAGAGAGAAAACTGGCAGTACCCAGATGTACATGCCGGGCTTCGAGGATCTGCTACGCCCCCAGGAGAAAGAGATTCTTGCCCAGTGGGATGCAGCCGAGGAGCGCGAGAAGCGTTCACGCACAATGTTTGCCCAGGAAGGTATTAAGGTGGACGAGGTGGCGGCCGAGCTGCGAGATGTGCGGGCGGCCATTGGTTCGGGGGTGGACGTCGCCAACTTCACGAAGGAGACGCTGGCCGCTCAGGGCGCTGTTATCAGCCAGAACGGGTCGGTCCACTTTGATCTAACCGAGGTGCCGGTTGCATTGCGCGATGCTATGGACGTCACTCGCTGGATCGAGAGGGGTAAGGGCACGAAGTTCGCTGCGCGCTTCGAGCTTCCTGTTGGGGAGCAAGAGCTATATCTGAGCCGCACCCACCCGATAGTAGAGGGCCTGGCTTCCTACGTAATGGATACGGCCCTTGATCCTCTGGGGGAGAGCCTGGCCCGGCGGTGTGGAGTAATGCGCACCAGCAAAGTGGCGACGATCACAACCCTCCTTTTGCTCAGGTTCCGGTACCACATTATTACCCAGCGGGGCACAGAAGAGACTCCCTTGCTTGCCGAAGATTGCCAGCTTGTGGCATTTGAGGGTGTCCCAGAGAGTGCGCACTGGCTGGACAGTAAGAGGGCAGAAGAGCTATTGCACCTCCAGCCGGACGCCAATGTGCCCGCAGGCCTCGCTAGCCACTTCCTCGGTGAGGTCATGTCGGGCTTTGACGAGCTGCGGCCTCACCTGGACGAGGTAGCTGTTGAGCGGGGGGAGGAGCTGCTTGAAGCCCATCGCCGGGTGCGTACGGCGTCTCGCATGAAGAGCATAAGCTACAGGGTTGAGCCGCAACTCCCACCCGACGTATTGGGTATCTACATTTACCTGCCGAAAGCCTGAGGAAGGAGGGGCCAGCCGTGCAAACCAAACAGCGGGACATTTTCACCACCATCCACACCGAAGGCTCGATCCTGCCGGCAGACCTGTTGCATATCACCGCAATCATGTGTGGCTCCTGCCTGGGTGTGCGTCTTGGCGGTGAGTGCCCAATGGAAATTAGGTTGCTATGGACTAGTACAGCCCCGCAGGTTATAATGTAGTCACAACGTAACTACACTGCGACCGCATGGAGGTGGAACAACCATGAAGAGTATAGGTGTACGCGAACTGAAGGCTAACATTAGCGAGATACTTAGAGAGGTAGAGGAGGTGGGCGAGGTTATTGAGGTGACGAGGCACGGCCGGATCGTTGCCAGGCTGGTGCCCGGCAGCTGGATGGTGCCTGTGGATAGGGATGCTAATGGGGCATGGACCGACCTCAATGCTCTCTCCGCAGAGATCAGCGCCCTGTGGCCGGAGGGCGTTACGGCTGCGGAGGCTGTAAACGACGTAAGGCGGGACCTCTGATGCCCGCTGCACAGGGTACGGCTTTGGGCGCGCCATCCAATGGGCCTGCGCCTGCGCCAGTGGTGGTGGACGCCAGCGTATGGGCCGCTTTCTTCCTCGCCGCCGACACTACTCATGCGGCAAGCTATGCATGGCTCGACCGGCATACCGCCGCGGGCGGGCTGGTTGTATCGCCTTCTATACTCCTGACCGAGCTGGCGGCGGCTATCTCGCGCCGGCTGGGGCCGCCCACGGGCAGCATGGCTGCTCTTAGAGCGGCCTCTACGGTCGGCAGGCTCGCTCAAGCGAGGATTGTGCCGATGGACGAGGCATTAATGAGCGAGGCTACCGGTGTGGCCGCCAGGTTTGGTCTACGCGGAGCCGACTCGATTTACATCGCCGCCGCCCGGCAGCTTGGCATCCCCCTTCTTACCTGGGATAACGAGCAGCTCACGCGAGCTACCGGAATTATCACGGCCTTTCACCCTTGACGCCAGGAAGAGAGAATGCAGACTAAACAGCGGGACATCTTCACCACCATCCACACCGAAGGCTCGATCCTGCCGGCCGACCTGTTGCAGCGGATCGCGGACGGCGACCCTTCGCTGGACGGGCTGCGGCCTGACGATTACCACCTGGCAAAGGGGGAGAAGCTAAACGAGGCTACGAACCGCTCGTGGAACCATCTCCTTGGCGCATGGGCCAGCTTCAAGGCGATAGCCGAGCGGCACAACGGCGACCCTGGCACGTCGGAGACACGAGAGAAGTGGCTGCTCCCTCTCTTCCAGGAGCTTGGTTATGGCCGCTTACAGACTGCCCGCGCGCTGGATGTCGCAGGAAAGAGCTACCCGGTGTCGCACACTTGGGGGCACGTTCCTATACACCTGGTGAGCGCGGGGATCGACCTCGACAGGCGCACGGCGGGAGTGGCCGGCGCTGCGCGGTCAAGTCCCCATAGCCTGGTGCAAGAGCTTCTGAACGCCTCGGAAGAGCACCTGTGGGCATTTGTATCCAACGGCAG
>JADMIH010000389.1 GCA_015478675.1 Chloroflexota bacterium
AGGTAGATATGTATGGCTGTGGATGCGCTGCAGGCACACAGGAGGCTCGTGACCTTCCCACAGTCCCAACTTCAGAGCAGGGGTGCTGCCGGCTTATTGAGGCCAAGAAGGATGCTCAGGCGCTGAAAGAGGGGGGCAAGTGATGGAGATGCGGGTAGTGGAGTTGGACATGCCGGAGTATGGGAGCGATGTCATTGGCGTGTTCATAAGCAGATGGGGTGAATCACTCAGCTTAGGTACGACGCGACTCCGGTGGTATGACGTACTCAGCGGGGGTATTGCGCGTCTGCGGCCCTCTTACGAGAGCAAGTTGGCGGATAGCGCATGGGACAGAGATGTGGAGCTGGCGCGGTCCTACATGGCTTTGGACTGGCTTGTGAGAGTGTGTGCTCCAGCATGGCTGGAGTTGGCGGGGCTGGCAGAGCATGCAAGCGCACTGCGCTGCCTCGACGCGATAACGAACGTCGCCGCCGCTGATGCAGACAACAGCATCCGCCGTGTGTTTGCTGCTCGGCGCCAAGCGTATCGAGCGGCGCGAGAGGCTTACCACACCTATGCTCCCGGCTACACCTACAGAGCGGGCTACTATGCGGGCTACTACGCACGCTTTCCGGCCCAGGGTGCGTATGGGGCCGCCTACAGCGCCTACGAGGAGGGCGGTGCGGACCACTTCATAGCGTATGAAGCTTACCAGGCAGTGCGTCACGCCGCGCTGGCATCGGCTTACAAAGCTGACGGCAAAGTACGCGCCGAGTTGCGTCCGACCGTAGAGCAGCTTCAGCTGTCAGCGCGCCTTCTACTGGATCGCATGATCGCACTCGAGTGAGGGCAGGGTGGCGCGGCTCCGGCGCGCACAACCTTTCATTTATCAGCGGATGGGTGGTGGAAAAGGTTGTGCGCGCCGAGGGCTTGCCATTCTAATCATGATGGCTGTGGGTACGCTGTAGGCGTTCGGGAGGCTCGTCGTTGGTGTGCTTAGTACGTCGCATAGCGAGAAGGAGGTAGCAAATGTCTAAGGATTTTCTGGTCACTCTGACCCACGGTAGCGAGCGCGACAGAGAGTGGATGGAGGTCTTCGGCACCGATACGCTGGCGGTGCTCTCGCCTATTCCGCACTGGGCCCATCTTCCCGGATTTGACAGCCCTCAGCTGGTATACATGCTCGACCTTGCAGAGACAACCGAGGAGCAGAGAGCGCGGATGACGGCCTTCGCGGCGGCGAAGTTCGGGGTGCCGCTCGACGAGGCGCGAGAGTTACTTAGAGCCGGCCACGGTGTGCCCGTGCTGGCAGATGGCTGCCAGGCTAGGATACTCCACCCGCAAAAGTGG
>JADMIH010000390.1 GCA_015478675.1 Chloroflexota bacterium
TTCACCATTTGCCAGCGCGGAATGGGGCCTCAAGCACGCGGTACCACCGGTCGAGGGACCCGCCGAGCTCAGCTCTGCACGGTCCCTGGGGTGCACCCTCCAGCCCTGGGATTCTGGCCTCGCCCCCCAGTGTTGGTGGCCTCGCCCCCCACCCACCGTGCTCGGGCTGCTCACACCATGGGTATCCCTCGGCCGGGCGGCTCAGTCGTGGGCCCCGCTACCAGTGGAGATCAAGACCAGAGCGCCGGAGCGCCGTCGCCAGTACGCAGAAGCCCATATCACCATGCCCAAGGCTCTCGGATGTCAGTTCTTGTTGTTCCACCTTCGCATGCTTCACCATGAGCCTCACCAGGCCTTTCCGATTGTTCCACGATAGTTTTCAGCCATTTTCTCGACCGTGGCCGTTGCATCATCGTCATCCGTGGCCCTTTGCCTTAGGAAATTTAGATTGCCTCCTCGGCAGTTGTCTCATGTGCACCACCATGAGCGGGTGTCTAGGATTTTGAACACTCATGCCTCCTGCCTATCCCCACCTGTGCACTCGGTGGGTGTGCTGCTCTCGACTTCTTATCGTGACCTACCTTCATAGCCAGTCAGCCGGATCGGCGTGTTGATGCATCATTATGTTTCACAATCCCAGCAGTTTAAATCCTAAATCCTAAACCCTAAAGAAGGCCCAGCGCCTGACTCTTGCTGCGCTGCCTCGCACCCGTGGCTGCGCAGTGCAGGCCCACGCTGGAGTCCAGAACTATCTGGGCGTCGCTGGGGCTCCTCGCGGGCACTGTCGTGTCATCGGCATGCTGGTGCATGACTGGTGCTGGCTGTCCGGAAGGAAGCCTGATGGGTTGGAAGACCTGCTGCTGCGCGAGGAGCCTGGCATGTGCTGCCATCGGCTGCGCCGCGAGCACGAGAGGAGCGGCGACAGCGGGCTGCCCTGGAAGACGCCCGAGTCCACTGGGAAGGCGTCGGTGTGCCAGCCGTTGAAGGCGACGCGTGCTGTCGTGCCGCAGTACAAGAGCTGCACCCAGCGCAGCGCTCCGGGCCCAAAGCCGACTGTCACCATGCACCGCTCGATCCAGGCCCTGTCGAGACGGTCGAAGGCCTTATCGAAGTCCAGGAACACCAGGACTGCAAGGGTTGGTTTATAAGACTCATTGGTCGATCTGTGGAAAGCGTGAGTGGTGGGTTAACAACGTTGTGATACTCTTAACTTGTGAGTTCCTAACTGGCTGCTGGGTGGCTGCCAGGTAGCTGATGTCCTCAAGGTGGGCTGGCACGTTGTCCCCAATCCAGCGCTTGGGGAGGAAGCCTGTCTGGGTGGCGTCCAC
>JADMIH010000195.1 GCA_015478675.1 Chloroflexota bacterium
TTGGGGTATCTGATCCGTACGGGCGTACCCTCACCCGCCCTCACCCCATGCCCCTTCTCCCTTCATGGGAGAGGGGGTTGGGGGTGAGGGTACGTAAGGGTACGTAAGGGTACGTAAGGGTAAGCCTCCACAGCTACTCCTTGAAGATTGCTCCACCCCAACTCTGAACACTTACCCTTTGGTTGTAATTTGCAAACACGCCCTAAAGCTGGCTCGCCAAATCAGCCTGAACGTGCGCCTGCACAAGCTCCGGGTTGAGCGAGCTGCGCCTGGAATACGGCTCCTCCTCTACTTTTAGCTGGCCGCAGGCCGCCGCTATATCCACTCCGCGCTCAATGCGGACCGTAGTTGGGATGCCCTCTTCCTCCACTATGCGCTGGAAGGCATACACCTGCTCGCGAGGCGTAGCCTGCATGCCTGTACCCGCCACCGGATTGAGCGGTATCAAGTTGACGTGGCAAAGCACTCCTTTTAGGAGCACACCCAACTGGCGCGCGTGCTCCAGATGGTCGTTTTGCCCACTGATCAGCACATACTCGAAAGTGATGCGTCTGTGAGTTGCCTCAAAATAGCCCTTGCACGCAGCCATAACCTCAGCGATAGGATACCTGTTGTTCATAGGCACCAGAGAAGTGCGTAGCTCATCATTTGGCGCATGGAGTGAAACAGCCAGGTTGATCGCAAGCTCCTCGTGTCCCAGACGGCGAATCTGCGGAGCTACACCTACCGTAGAAACGGTAATCCGCCGTGCGCCCATTCCAAGTGCCTGGGGCGAGTTTAGTGTTCGGATTGCTCCCCAGAGGCTCTTATAATTGAGTAGTGGCTCGCCCATCCCCATAAAAACCACGTTCGTAACAGCATTGACCGCCGCCCTCCGGTCACTTGTGAGCGCATAATCCGGCACGTGCCAGGCAGACTCGTCTAGCTGCTGTGGAGCCATTTGGGGCGCTGGCATCTGCCCCACTCCTGCCTTTTTCCCTGCATAGCGAGCGCCACGCAAAGCCGTCGGCAGAGGGCGGTGTGGATGATCTCGAAGCCACCTGTTGAAGTAAACCACCTGCTCAACAATCTCACCCGTCGAGAGGTTGCGGGTGAAACCCATCTGGCCCGTAGCGCAAAAAGAGCAGCCCATCGCACACCCCACTTGCGACGATATGCAGACGGTGGCACGATCATAGTAGAGCATAAGCACAGCCTCGACCGTGCTGCCATCACGCAGTTTCATCAGCAGCTTTCGCGTCCAACCATCCGCCGAAATCTTCTGCGCAACTATCTCGCCAGAGCCTATCCGCAGTGTAGCATCAAGCTTCCTTCGCAGCTCCAAAGGCAAGTTGCTCATCTCCGAAAAATCAGCTGCCAACTCCTTATAGAGCCAATGCAGCACCTGCTTGGCCCTGTAAGACGGCTCGCCCCACTCCGCTAACAGCGCAGCTAGCTGCTCAGGACTCAAGTCGAAAATATTGCGCTCGGCTGGCACTGTCACAAGGGCAGTCCTCTGCTCGGCCATTTGAATACGGTTCATACCCTGATTATACCAGGATACGCACAATCACGGTAAGCGTTCAGAATAACTCATGACCCACAAGGCCACCAACCGGCAATGAAAGTACGTCCTCAGCGGGCTATTTTCAGAAGAATAGGGGCGGAGGGGCAGGTGAGGGCGCACAGCTCCTCTTGAACTTTGTTCTACCCTGAACCTGAACGTTTACAATATAACATGGGCTCGCGCTACATACCTGTAACACCCACTGCTGAGGCTGCAGACAAAGAGGCCGCCAGGCCAGCCACCTATCGGGCGATTCCCTATTGACATCCCCATCTTCATCTGGTATATTTAGGTCAGACTAAATTAGGCGAGCCTAAATCTGAGGTGAGTGGGGTCTATGGGCGAGGCTGTAAGCGATGTTGATGCCGCTGGCGGCGAAGATAACTTACGCGAGCAACAAAGCGACGCAAAGAAGGTTCAGATTCGCTCAGGAGACGTGGGCACGGTTTCGACTGCGCACGCGGTGTTGCAAGGGCATAGCACGCACCGGGGGATAAAACGAATCCTGCCTTTCCTCGGTCCGGCTTTCATTGCATCCGTCGCTTATATAGACCCCGGCAACTTTGCCACCAACATACAAGGTGGAGCGCAGTTCGGTTATCTGCTGATATGGGTGATCATCGCCAGCAACCTGATGGCTATGTTGATCCAGATGCTCTCGGCCAAGCTGGGCATAGCCACAGGCCGTAACCTCGCCGAGATGTGCAGGGAGCGCTTTCCGAGCCGAGTTGTTTGGGCGATGTGGGGCATATCTGAAGTGGTGGCGATGTCAACCGATCTCGCTGAGTTCCTGGGCGCGGCCCTGGGCTTTCATCTACTTTTTGGCCTCCCCCTCTTTCCCTCAGCAATCGTGACAGGCATCGCAATTTTTATCATATTGGGCCTCGAAAGTCGTGGCTTCAGGCCCCTTGAGGCGGTTATCGTTACTTTAGTGGGGGTAATAGCCCTCTGCTACCTCATAGAGACAATCCTGGACCGTCCTGATTGGGGCCTCATAGCGGCAAGCGCCATCGTCCCCCGCTTCGACGGCACAGAGAGCGTGGTATTAGCTGTCTCCATTCTCGGCGCGACCGTCATGCCGCATGTCATCTTCCTACATTCCGCTCTCACCCAAAACCGCATTGTAGTAAGCGACGAAAAGCAGCAGCGCAGGCTATTTCGCTTCGAGGCTATAGATGTTATAATCGCTATGAGCCTGGCCGGTATAATCAACGCCGCCATGCTAATTATGGCAGCCGCCACTTTCAATAGCGCTGGCCTCGCCAACGTAGGCACTATAGAGGAAGCCTATCGAACGCTGGAGCCTCTTCTCGGTAGCGCGGCAACTATCCTTTTTGCCATCTCGCTCCTGGCCTCAGGATTATCATCATCCATAGTTGGAACAATGGCCGGCCAGGTGATCATGCAGGGATATCTTCGCCGGAAGGTACCTATATGGCTGCGCCGACTGGTCACTATGATACCTGCGCTTCTCGTCATAGCCATCGGCTTTGATCCGACTCGAACCCTGGTTTTTAGCCAGGTTGTGCTCAGTTTCGGTATACCCTTCGCCTTGATACCGCTGGTGATGTTCACGAAGCGGAGAGACCTTATGGGAGTGCTCGTCAACCGCCGCGTTACCACAATCGCTACAAGCCTGATTGCCGCCGTCATAGTTGGCCTCAACCTCTTCTTGCTCTACAGCGTCTTCGCTGCAGGCGGTATATGAGCTACGCCGGCAAGAGCCTGACGCGCATCCTGGTCCCCCTGGACGGCTCACGCCTTGCTGAGTCGACGCTGCCCGTTGTCTCAGCGCTCGCCGCATGCACAGGTGCGGAAATCCTCCTGCTGCACATAATCGAGGAGCACCCGCCCCACACCGTGCATGGCGAGCCTCACCTGGCTTCTGTGCCCGATGCGCAAGATTATCTTGCAAGGCTCTCAGAGCGCATCGCCCCCGGTTCCAATCTGGAAAAGCATGTACACGCCACTGAGGAACACGATGTCGCCCTCAGCATTGCCTCTCATGCAGACGAATTAGGGGCTAGCATCATCGCGCTCTGCGCACATGGGCGCGGCGGCCCCAAACGATTGGTTTTCGGCAGCATTGCCCAGCAAGTGCTACGTAGAGTGACCGTGCCTGTGCTCCTTGTGCCCGACCGCAGTGCAGAGAACCCAGCCCTTGATCTGCTCCTTGTCCCCCTCGACGGCACAATCTCCGCCGAAGCTGCGCTGCCAATCGCCTCCGAAATTGCCTCCTCCTGCGCTAGCCAGCTTTATCTGGTAAAAGTGGTGCCGACTATCAGCACTGTAACCGGAGATCGTGCCGCCTCAGCACGCCTGACACCGATCTCCACAGCAGCCACGCTAGACACCGAGGCGTTACAAGCGCAAAACTACCTGCGCTTTCTAAGCGAAACCCTCAGCTCACAACATATCACGGTGGGGGCAACGGTGAGGCGGGGAGAAACTATCCCATCGCTCGTAGCAACCGCACAGCAGGTAAAAGCGGGCATCATCGTGCTGGCAACCCATGGAAGGGCCGGACTTGGCACCTTCTGGATCGGGAGTGTAGCAGCAGGGCTGGCAGGTAAGGTTAGCCAGCCTCTACTCCTCCTCCGCATCCCCGCAGAGCGGTAGTGGCGCATCCTCATAATGTGAAAACAAAAAGATGCAGCCCCTGGCCCCCATCTCTTCCTTTTCACATTAACTAAGTTCCCCCAAATTCAGACTTTTGTCCCTCTTCCCGTAACAAAAGCAATCAAGGTGTGCCCCCAGCGACGGACTCAGGCTGCAACTCTACCCAACCTTGCGACCATCGCGTGTCATCGCTGTTTGGGTCGTAGTAGTCCACTCTTACGGGATATGTCTCTTGAGCCTTGCCCGAAAAGAGTAGCCGCGTAATCGAGCCTTTGCCCGGATAAACATTCGGGTAGCGAAGCGAAGCCACAGACAAGGGCTGCCGCAGGTAAACCGCGCGGGCAAGCATGGCTACATCGCCGTGCGTCACCCCAACTACTGTTTCACCTGGGTGCTTACGGCGAGCCCTCTCCACGAACTTTTCTATCCGCCGCCAGATGTCGCGAATACTCTCATCCTCCGCGTTAACACGATTGTCGTAAAAGTTGAAGCCTATAGCCTCCAGATCGCTGTGTGGCCTTCCCTGCCAGCCTGTAAGCACCTCGGCCAGCAACCGCGTCACGTGCAGTGGTGCGCCTGGGTGTGCCAGCGAGATAACGCGTGCCGTCTGGCGCGCTCGTAGCTGCGGAGAAGTATAGAAAACCGAGACAGGCTCTTCGGCAAGCGCCAATGTCGTAAATTCAGCCTGGCGTTCGCCCAGCGCGCTCAACCCGAAGCGCGGTAGTCTCCCATAAAGCACGTCGCCCGGATTATGCACATCTGTGTGCCGCACGAGAAGAATAGTTGTGCCGCTTACGGCCCTGCCCCTTATAGCTTTGACCACTAGAATATCTCGCCCGCAGCGGTGGGACCGTTACTCTCCAACAACCGGCTCACACTTTCGCGTAGCCTCCGTGCACTGAGGGGCTTCAAAGGGTAGTCGCTTGCGCCAAGCTTTTTGCCGAAGTCGGCCATTTCCACAGTCAGGCTAAAGCTGAGCTCGCTACCCTTGCTCCCCCCTTTACTACCCACCAGGACTTGCCCACCCTGCATTGCAACCAGACTCCTCACTACCGACAATCCAGGTCCCGCCTGACCGCCGCTTCGCCGGTCCATCTTTCTATGCTTTACTCTCCGCTTTGCGCTTTGTAAATACCAGAAAACCGTCTCTTTGGGCCTTTGCGATTCCATCGCCTGCCGTCGTGCGCGACGTGAGACGCTAATCGTAGACTGAAGAAAACTCAGGCGCTAGCTCCATGCGCACGGCTCCAATCCCGACCCCTGCTACGCCCTCATAACCACACGCCTGAACGCCTCAGCATACTTCAGGCCGTGAGGCGCGGCTATGTCGGCGGCGCGGCTCTTTATCCGCTCAGCAAGCTCCTTGGCCTCCCCAACCTGACTCACATGTAATTTCAGCGCCTCAACCTTGTCCTCTATTGTGTCGCTTATCTCTACCAGCACATTGGGCTGGTCTGTGCCCCACAGGTATATTTCTTTGACTTTATGAGGCTCCAACCCCTCTTTTGTCTGCTCCGCGAACTGAAGCGGGTCGCGGGCGGTAGGGTAAATAGCATCTATGGTAGCCTGGCCGATAGCCCGATGATCAGGGTGATTGATAAACTCATTATTGTAGAACAACGTCAGCGGGTCATGGGTCATCACCACGTAGGGCTTATAGGTGCGTATCATGCGTGTGACAGCGCCGCGCAGCTCAAGATTCGGCAGAAGCTCCCCATCGGGGAAGCGCAGGAAAACCACCTCTTTTACTCCCAGCCTCGCGGCGGCTGCACGCTGCTCGTCCTCTCGCTGGCTACTGAGCCGCTCGCGTGTCATTTCGCGGTCCGGCGTGCCTTTGTCGCCGCTCGTAGCCACAACGAAGATCACCTCTATGCCGCTACCCACCCACTTTGCCACTGTGCCCGCCGATGAGAACTCAGGGTCGTCGGGGTGCGCCGCCACCAGAAGCACCCTTTTCTGATGCGCTTCCAACTCCTGGTCAGCAGGCCCGGGCCGCGATATGGGCATCATTGTAGGCCCCGCCTGGGCCCCCGTCTCTGCTCTCTGTATGCTACTCTGATTCTCTGCCATCCTGCTATTCTCCTTTTGTTTATCCCTCTCTCCCTTTCTCTAGAGAGTAACATCCCTTGCACAGTAGCGTCAAGGGAGTTAGAATCTGCCTGTGCATAAAGATGAGATAACGCTCAAAGATGTAGTCTTTTTCGGACGCCATGGCGTGAACCCCGAAGAAACGACCCTTGGGCAACGCTTCGGCGTTGACATATCAGTGTGGCTCGACCTTTCCGAAGCCGCAGCCTCCGACCACCTGGAGAAGACGGTAAGCTATGCAGCCCTCTACAAGATAGCTCGCGCCGAAGTAGAGGGAGAGCCGAGCAAGCTCATCGAGCATCTGGCGGGGCGCATCCTGAGCAAAGTCATCCTCCACGACCCACGAATAACAAAGGCAAGAGTTACCGTAACCAAGCTACAGCCGCCCCTCAAAGGCAGCGCCACCGGCTCGGTCGCCGTCACACTGGAGCGCGAACGCGATGCCTGATCACCCTCACATGACAGAGGTAAGTGTTCAGATTCAGGGTGGAGGGGCTAGCTTAGCCCCCTCTCCCTTCATGGGAGCACAGCTCTATCTCCTGTGCACTCACCAAGAGTAAAGCCCCTCTCCCATGAAGGGAGAGGGGCATGGGGTGAGGGTGCGTTGGGGGTGAGGGT
>JADMIH010000391.1 GCA_015478675.1 Chloroflexota bacterium
CCGGGGGGAGGCGCGACGGGCGGCAAGGCCGCGATGGATTTCACGAGGGTCTCAATCTCTCCTTGCACGAGCCAGGTGCAGCCCTGTTTCGCCCAGGCGATCCCTTCGGGCGTGGTGCGGCCAAAGACGGCTTGCGCCACCTCCCACACATGCTCCTGTGCGTGCCACACATCCACGATCTGCACAGCGCCAGGAAAATGTTCCTCCACCAGCCGCCACAGCCACCGCGCGCCATCCCCCGGCGCCACGATTTGCCTGGCACGCTGCAAGCCACCCTGCACCGCCAGCAAGTAGAGCCGACGCCCAAAGTCGCCCAGGGCAGTGCGTTGGGCGATGTAGTGCAGGCTCCCTTCCACCGGAGCGTCCACCCACGCGCCGGGTGCCAATTCCGACCGCTCGCGTCCGCGCTGCGCTTGAAAGACCGCCCCCACCTTGATCTCGCGGTAGACATCCCCGGTACGCTGCTGCTCGTCCTGCTCCATGGGGACACAGCCCCGCCGCAGGCGCGCGAGGACCCCATCCAACTGGATGTAGAGCCGCTCGATGTCTTCCTCCGGTAGCTCGATCGGGCTGCTCGGCGTCGTGCGGGCCTGGGTCGCCTCCTCCCACAAGCCATCCACCTGCGCTTGCTCTGCCGCCGCCAGCGCCTCGCCCACCGGCTGCATGAGATGTAGCGCCTGCCGCGCCGACATCTGCGGCGGGAACAGACGGCTACACGCCGCTGCCGTTTCCTCCAGGGTGAGCGAGGCCCCCAGGTAACTCACGGCCTGCTGCACTCCCGCACTGGTGCGCCGCTGCTCTCTGCCCCACAGCGCATCGGCGCGGGCTTCCCCATGCGTACAGGGCTGCTTCCCGTCCTGCTCCTGCTCCTCTGCTGGGTGCAGACACTGCTCATAGGCTCGCTGGATCGTGATGGCCCCCAACAGCGTCAACACCTGTTTGGGGCGCCAACTCACCAGGCGCTGCTCATGTCCACACGCTCCCTCGCGCCGCGCCGGAGCCGCCAGCGTCTCCGGTTGCGCCTGGATGAGACATTCCAGGGCGGTGCGCCCAATCGCAAACACACTGGTCAGCACCTCGTGTTCCACTCCTTTGAAATCTCCCGTCTTCAGTTCCCGCACCCGTTTGAGTAAGTTCATCACCTCGGCTTCAGCTTCCTGCACCAGTGTCGTTTTCAACTGCTCATTCGTTTCCATTCCAGGGGGCTCCTCTCTGCTTCCTGGTTTTTTATTGCAGAGGATACCCCTTTTTCACTCGCTTGCCTACCACTCGTTCCTACTTTATTCCTTTTTCACTATCAGTGCTTCCTTGCTCGCTTGCCTAC
>JADMIH010000196.1 GCA_015478675.1 Chloroflexota bacterium
TTGCGCTGCTACCAACTACGCTATAACGCCGACCACAGGCGCGATAGTACCTGGCGTTGACGATACGGGCAACCATTGTGATGATTGCAGCCAGCCAGTGGCGCTGCCTTTTACCTTCAACCTGTACGGGCAGACATACACCACGGCGAATGTAGCCTCTAACGGAGAGTTGGAGTTCGTGGCGACCGGCTCGGCATTCACCAACGTATGCTTGCCGGCAACCAATCTTGACTACACGATCTTCCCTTATTGGGATGATCAGAGGACAGATAACGTCAACGGCACGGGTGAGGGGATATTCACCTCGGTGAGCGGCACCGCACCCAACCGCATCTTCAACATAGAGTGGCGCACAGAGCTATACAGCACAGGCACACCACTCAACTACGAAGTACGGCTGTACGAAACCCCGGTCACACAAGCCTTCAGCATAATCTACGGCGCGCTCACTGACCCAGGCACCAGCGCCACAGTTGGTGTGCAGGGAGTGGGGGCCAACAGCCAGTTCACTCAGTATGAGTGCAACACAGGCGGCCTCACCACAGGCCTTGAGCTTGACTTCGCGCTGCCTGTTTGTGGCACAGCTACAGCCGTAGCGACGGCCAGCTCCACAACCACAAACACAGCTGTAGTGACAAACACACCTGTAGTGACAGCCACAGCGACATGCCCGCCGGGCGCAGGCGCGGGAGCATGGACAGCGGCTTCGCCCTATCCACAGGACATATCACGCTACGCCTTCGCGCAGGATGGCGATAACTTCTATGTTATCTCCGGCGTGTCGGACGGCGCTGTAGTGACCACAGTATCAAGGTACAACGTAGGCACGGACACGTGGACTTCACTGGCCCCCATACCGACGGGCAGCGAAGCACCGGCAGCCGCCGTCTACAACGGCAAGATCTACGTAGCCCCAGGCTACAGTGTAGCAAACTTCTACATCTACGATATTGCCTCTGACACGTGGACGAGCGGCCCGAACTATCCGGGGAACGGATATGGCGAGGCAGCAGGGGCATATAACGGCCTCTTCTATGTGGTAGGTGGCGGCCCATCTGGGCCAAGCTCAACCAGTTATATCTACGATATCACGGTAGGCACGTGGGCCCCAGGACCCGCAGCGCCTTCTCCGTACTTACTGGGTGGGTACAACACGGTAGGACAGTACCTGTATATGATCGGCAGCTACGGCAGCAGCCCGTCAGCCAGGGGCGCAAGCCCGGCAAGCTCGATCATGCAGGCAATCAAGAACGCGGCAAAGCCACAGGCTCCTGCAGATGATAGCGCAGTAAGCATGCGGCTCGACATGAGCACAGCCACCTTCAGCACAGGGCCGGCATTCACCATGCAGCGCGCAGACTTCGGTCTGGCAGTGCAGGGGACGTCTCTGTACGCGCTGGGTGGAGATGCCAATGGCGGCGGCTACTTCGATGGAACCACAGAAGTAGACTCGCTCGATGTGTCCGCATGGCCGAGTGGCAGCTGGACAACATCACCACCCGATCTACCCTTCGCACGCCAGGCTAACCAGGCAGGGTTCAGCAGCGCGGGTAAGATCTGGAGCACAGGTGGTATAACACCAGCCTTCGCCTTCGTACCTGACAACATCTACCGCACTCAGGGTGGGGGCGGTGGTTGCGCTACAGGTACAAGTACGGCAACAGCCGTAGTCAGTGGCACACCGTCAGCCAGCCCAACAGCTTGCACTGCTACTAACTACACTATAGCGCAGAGCACGGATGCGACCATCGTGCCAGGCACAACAGATACAGGGAGTAGCTGTGATGACTGTGTGGTAACAGCGGCGCTGCCTTTTACCTTCAACCTGTACGGGCAGAACTACACCGCAGTGAACCTGGACTCCAATGGACGGGCTGAGTTCGTGGCGGACGTTTCGACGTTCTCCAACACCTGCCTGCCAGTAAGCGGCATGGACTACACGATCTTCCCTTATTGGGACGACCAGAGGACAGATAACTTCACTGGCTCAGGTGAGGGCATCTTCACCTCGGTGAGTGGGACCGCACCAAACCGCATCTTCAACATAGAGTTCCGCACAGAGTTGTACAGCACAGGCACACCACTCAACTACGAAGTACGGCTGTACGAGACAGCGCCAAGCGGTTCATCTCAGTTTGACATAATCTACGGAGCGCTCAGTGACCCTGGGACGAGCGCCACAGTAGGTGTGCAGGGTGTGGGGGCCAACGGCCAGTTCACTCAGTACGAGTGCGGAACCGGCGGCCTCAGCCAGGGTCTACAACTTACCTTCACCCTCGGCTCTTGCGGCACGGCCACAAACACACCTGTAGTAACGGCCACAGCGACATGCGTGCCTGGTGGGGCACCGGCAACACCGGCACCGTTCGTGATAGCCAGCCCAGCGCCTACCGACTTCTATGGCGGCGGCACAACGAGCGACGGCACATACGCGTACGTCGCGGGCGGCTACAGCTTTAGCTCATCGGGCGAGCTTAACCAGTTTATCCGCTACAACCCTGCAACGGACAGCTGGACCAGCCTCACACCGATGCCGGACGCAAACGCTCAAGCTTCGGCGGTTTACTCACCTATCAACAACAAAGTTTACGTCTTCGGTGGTGAGTACAACATCAACGGCGGCGGCACAGTGGTAGATACCACACGTATCTACGACGTGGCTACGGATACATGGACGACCGGCACACCAATGCCGGGAGTACGCGCATTCATGTCATCCGGGTACTACAACGGCAAGATATACCTGGTAGACGGGTACATCGATGGCACCGTAACCAACGCGCAGTCGCAGGTATGGGAGTACGACCCACTAACCGACACCTTCAACACGAGCCGGGCACCATTGCCTGTGGCCCTTGGCGGAGCAGGATACGGGGTCATCAACGGACATCTGTACGTAGCAGGTGGACGCAACGCAGGGAGTACCAACCTCAACACCCTGTACGACTATGACATCGCAGCCGACACATGGACGCAGCGAGCGAACATACCAGGCGGCGGCGTCAACGTACCGGGGAGCGCGGTAATCAACGGCGAACTCTGGATTATGGGAGGCGGCAACCCCTTCGCTGGGAGCAACAACTCCATAACCAAGAAGACAACAGGCTCAAAGGCAGCGCCTGCGGCCATGAACACAACCTACATCTACACACCAGGGACGGATAGCTGGACGACGGGGCCAACGCTCAACCAGCAGCGATCATTCCCTAGCGCGACCAACGTAGGCAACACAGCAGTAATAGTTGGAGGGTACACCGGAGCAGGCACGACCAACATCACTGAAGTGTCGAACAACGGCGGTGGCGGTGGTGGTTGCCCCACGAACACACCTGTAGTGACAGCCACAGCGACATGCCCGCCGGGCGCAGGCGCGGGAGCATGGACAGCGGCTTCACCATACCCGATCACCATCGTACGCTATGCGTTCGCTGAAGTGGGTACAAACTTCTACGTGATAGGTGGAGTATCCAACGGTACTCGGGTACAGGACGTGAACATGTACGACACAACCACCGGCACGTGGACAGCGAAGGCACAAATCCCAATCGCATCGGAAGCTCCAACAGGGGCATACGACGCGGCAACAAACAAGATATATGTAGCAGCAGGGGACAGTGGACCGGAGTTCTACATCTACGATGTAGCAGCTAACACATGGACCGCAGGCCCCAACGTACCGGACGGGAGCGACCACTACGGCGCATCCTCCGGTGTATCGAACGGCAACTTCTATCTGGTAGGCGGCGGGGCAGCCGGGCCGAGCAGCAACGTCTATGTGTATAACATTGCAGCCGGCACATGGAGCAGTGGCACCTCAGCGCCATCACCATATCTGCTGGGCGGATACCACCAGGTAGGACAATACCTGTATGCGATAGGGAGCTACGGCTCAAGCCCATCGGCCAAGGCCAAGGGAGCGGGAGCAGCCAGCTCGGTCGCAGAGGCAGCAAAGAGCGGCGTCAAGCCGAACGCACCTGCTGCGAACAGCGCAGTCAGCATGAGACTTGACATGAGCAACGGCACATGGACCACAGGGCCGGCATGGACGATGCAGCGCGCAGACTTCGGTCTGGCAGTGCAAGGCAACTCACTTTATGCTCTGGGCGGAGATGCCAACAACGGCGGCTACTTCGACTCCCAAGCCGAAGTAGATTCGCTCGATGTGTCCGCATGGCCGAGTGGAAGCTGGACAACATCACCACCCGATCTACCCTTCGCACGCCAGGCCAACCAGGCCGGGTTCAGCAGCGCGGGTAAGATTTGGAGCACAGGTGGAATAGATTCGAGCTTCACCTTCTACAGCGACCACATCTACCGCACTCAGGGCGGTGGCGGTGGCTGCGGCACAGCTACAGTTGTACCTACAGTCACACCGACAGTCACAGTACAACCAACATCTACATGCACACCTGTAGTGATGACAATCGGACCAAACAACCCCGGCAAGCCAGCCCTGATAAAGGGTGGCAAGGGAGCCGCTCAGCCTCGCAAGAACGCCAGCGCCCCCGCACTGCCCCATAGAGTAGGCAAGTGGAGCCCCAGTGGTGGACTGAGCTTCATACTCGATGATGGCACACTTGAGAATGCGATAAGCCTGAACAATGGCTCAACATCGTATCCTGCGATATGGATCAACCGCTTCACACTGGCAGCAGGGACATACCCATTCACGCTGAACACCATCAGCATACAATGGCCTGACCCGAGCCTGGCGGGAGACAACCTGGTGGGCAAGACAGTAGACTTGCTCGTCTATCTGGACGCTGATGGAGACGGCAACCCTGCAAACGCAGTGAAGCTGGCCCAAATAGCTAACCAGACGATCACAGTAGCAGACAGTGTAACCTTCCAGGACTTCCCTGTGAGTGTAGCAGTGCCAGGACCAGGAGATGTATACATCGGCTTTGCAGACACATACCACAGTGGAGGAGCGGGAGGACTGGACTACCCTGCAGGGTTGGACACGGACGCCTCACAAGGGCGGAGTTGGGTAGCAGGGAGCAGTGGCAACTCTGATCCTGACTACAACAACCTGGGGAACAACGACCTGCTAGGAACGATAGACAGCTTCGGCTTACCAGGCAACTGGGTCATACGTGGTAGTGGTACAGCAGGCGGCGGTGGTTGCCCCACAGGTACAGCCACAACAGTGCCTACATCTACCACACAAGCTACATCTACTACACAGGCCACTAACACAACAATGCCTACCTCTACCACGCAAGCTACCTCTACCACAGGAGCCACCTCAACCACACAGGCTACCAACACAACGATAGCTACAGGCACCTCCACAACACAAGCTACCGAAACAAGCACAACAGGGCCAACCTCAACACCAGGTGGGCCGACTGAGACAGAGACAGCTACAGCAGGAGCCACAGCCACAGTGTGCAACATCGTCTTCACCGACGTGCCGGCAGACTCAACATTCTACCCGTACATAGAGTGCCTGGCGTGTAGAGGGATCATCTCAGGGTACGAGTGTGGAGGCCCTGGTGAGCCATGCGACGCCAACAACAACGGCTACTTCCGGCCATACAACCCTGTAACGAGAGGGCAGATAGCCAAGATAGTGAGCAACTCGGCAGGGTTCCAGGACGATCCAGGAGACCAGTACTACGAAGACGTGCCACCGGGCAGTCCATTCTACCAGTACATCAACCGCCTGACACGCAGAGGCTTCATGGGAGGATACCCATGCGGAGAGATACCGCAGGAGCCATGTGTTGGACCAGACCGACCATACTTCAGACCAGGAGCCAACGCAACGAGAGGGCAGCTATCGAAGATAGTGAGCAACACCGCAGGTATACAGGACGACCCAGGAGCACAGTACTACGAAGATGTGCCACCAGGGAACCCCTTCTATGTCTGGATCAACAGGTTGACCCATCGTCAGGTAATGAGCGGATACGAGTGCGGGAGTGAAGGTGAGCCATGTGTGCCACCGGACAACATGCCATACTTCAGACCGTTCAACAACGTGACGAGAGGAGAGACGACCAAGATAGATGCTAACACTTTCTTCCCTGAGTGTGCAGTGCAACCGCAGAACACACCTTCACCTGTGAGTGTAAACAAGTAAGCTCACCGACACCGGGGGATAAACCTAGGGCTAGCGCTGAGTGAGGCATAGCCAAAAGGGGGTGCATTCGCACCCCCTTTTTCCTATTTGTAAACTGATGAATAGCAACTATACTTTGAGGGAACTTTGTACAGCAAGATGACGTTGATAGTAACACAGAATATACAAGCTAGCTTCGGATGGCACAAATTCTGCATCCAGGTATATTGGACTGGTATGGAAGGATTGGATTTCCCGGATAATTGCACCGATGAAGCAGGCGATCTCAGGAGAAGGAAAATGAAAGTGTTACCCAGATATGGGGAGATGGATGAAAGCACCGAAGTAAATATAGTTACAGTAGCCGAGCTATGTGTGGCTCTATCGAGCCAAACTTTGCCTGCTCGTAAGGCAGAGGGGTATTACAATATACAGCAGCGCGATTTTCTCCGCTTCGCACGCTCGCAGGCACTGGAGCAAGCTACGCTGACGATAGACCCTGAACTCAGGAAGTATTTTGCCTTCGCCAGCTAGGGCTGAGGCTAGAAGCGCCTCAGTGGGCGAGAGAATATCTGGTAAAAGTAAAACAAGGGAGAGACCTCAACTTTGGTCTCTCCCTTGTTTTACTTTTACCTACTTTCCATCGTGGTATTTGACGTCAAGCTCCTGTTCCCAGTATTGCTGTAGCTCTTTTTCAC
>JADMIH010000197.1 GCA_015478675.1 Chloroflexota bacterium
GGCCCCTGACGGGGTTACAAGGGTGATTAAAGCCCCCTCTCCCTTCATGGGAGATATACTCCCCAGCAATAAAGCCCCCTCTCCCTTCATGGGAGAGGGGCATGGGGTGAGGGTGCGTAAGGGTACGCCTCCACAGCTACTCCTTCAAGATTGCTCCACCTCAACTCTGAACATTTACCGCGACCCTAGGTAATTGCCTTTACCCCTACTCAAAGGGTATACTGACTCATTCGTCCTTGGGCCAACCGTCGAAAGAACATACCCGAATGATGCTAACTTCTGTAACAGCGCTTACTGCCGGAATCAGCAGCGTGATCATCGGCAATTTGTCGTTGAGTAGGGGCGAGAAGGGTCTTTGCCGTGAAGTAGGGGTAGGTTGTTCAGAGAAGGAATCCGTTGCGCCAGGGCCATGCTTCAGGAGCGTGACATTTTGCATTATGCGGCTGGGTCAGAGGCCCGCACCAATGCGACCAGTGATCTGGTTGACCAGCCGGCCGGGGCATCAGCCAATTCGCGAGGGGAGAACGCATAATGATTGCGGGCACAGAAGCCGGGGCCTTGTGTGGAGAACGTTGCGGAGCACGGCACGCCGCTGGGGATCAGCATCAATAAAGGAAAGTGAGGTTCTGACGTGAAAAACAGTTTGCCTATCCTGGATCTCTTGGTGTTGGGTGTTGTAGCGTGGGAATCAAAGCGAAGATAGCTGACATTATTGGCTGTATGCGCATGAGAAATATGTAACGCTACCTGGCGCAGATGTCACGGTTGGGTACGCCTACTAGAAAGCCGCTATGCATGTCAACAGTCAGCGCCACAACAATCGAGCGCGTGCGCGTCAGCGTGCAAGGCATCGTTCAAGGCGTGGGGTTCCGGCCCTTCGTCTACGGACTTGCGCTGGGCCTTAATCTGCACGGCTTCGTCCGTAACGACAGCGCGGGGGTAACCATCGAGGTTGAGGGAGCGCCCCATGCGCTTGCTATCTTTCGGCGCGCCTTGATCGAGGAAGCGCCCCCGCTCGCGCAGATCACAAGTGTCACCTGGGAGCAACTGCCGCCGGTTGGAGATGCGGTCTTCGTAATCGCCCACAGCCAGCCGGGCAGCAACCGCCATGCGCTCGTATCGCCCGACACCTCCATCTGTGATGATTGCTTGCAGGAGTTGTTCGATCCTGCTGACAGACGGTACGGCTACCCTTTCACCAACTGTACCAACTGCGGCCCGCGCTTCAGCATCATACAAGATGTACCATACGACCGCGCCATGACGACGATGAGCGTATTCCCAATGTGCCGCGAGTGCCAGGCCGAATACGATGATCCGCTCAACCGCCGCTTCCATGCCCAGCCCAATGCGTGCCCGCTATGCGGTCCCCAGGTGCGCTTGCTCGACAATGAGTGGAATACAATCTCCGTTGAGGGCGCCACCCCAGGTGCGGCGCGGAAACTGAGCGAGGGCGCAATCGTCGCCGTCAAAGGTCTCGGCGGCTATCATCTTGCCTGCGACGCGCTCAACGCAGAGGTTATATCGCGTCTAAGAGCGCGCAAACATCGTGAGGCAAAACCATTCGCGCTGATGGTGGCTGACATCGAGGCCGCAGCCAAACTATGCGCGGTAAGCGACGCGGAGGCCGATCTGCTCCAGTCGAGGCGGCGACCTATAGTGCTCCTAAACCAGCTTGAACCCTGCCCTATAGCACCCGGCGTCGCGCCGGGCCACAATACACTGGGCATCATGCTGCCCTATACTCCCTTGCACCACCTACTGCTCCGTAGCTTTGCGGCGCTTCAGAGGGTTGGAGGCACGCCGGCATTGGTTATGACGAGTGGCAACAGGAGCGATGAGCCTATCGCTTACAGGGACGAGGACGCACAGGAAAGATTAGCCTCCATAGCCGACTGCACGCTTACACACAACCGAGACATCCATATACGCTGCGATGACTCTATTGTCCGCGTGCCAGCCCTGGCGGGCGTCAACGGGGTGCAGATATTTCGCCGGTCCCGGGGCTACGCGCCTGAGCCGTTGCCCCTTCCCGTTGCCGCGCCAATGCCAATCCTCGCAACAGGCAGCCACCTGAAGAACACCTTCTGCCTAGCAAAAGGGCCACATGCCTTTGTCAGCCACCACATAGGTGATATGGAGGAGCTGGAGGCGCTAACATCGTTCGAGGAGGGGATAGGGCACTATAGCCG
Source organism: Chloroflexota bacterium (assembly GCA_015478675.1). The sequence continues at coordinate 2,193 of JADMIH010000197.1, forward strand.
TCTTTTCGACATCAAACCAGAGGCTGTAGCCTATGACCTGCACCCTGAGTACATGGCGACCAAATACGCTATGGGCCTCGAGGTGCCATACAGGGTCGGGGTACAACACCACCACGCCCACATCGCCAGCGTAATCGCCGAGCATGGCCTTGAGGATCGGGTCATAGGTGTGGCCGCCGATGGCACAGGATACGGTACGGACGGCGCGGTCTGGGGCTGTGAAATCATGATAACCGACCTCCTGGAGTTTAGGCGCGTTGCTCACCTGCAATACGTTCCGTTGCCTGGTGGCGAGCAAGCAGTACGCCAACCCTGGCGCATGGCCGCCGTCTACCTGGAGAGAGCGTTCGGCCCAGATTTCCTGGCGCTCGACATCCCATTCGCACGTGGGTTGGACCGGGCGATGTGGCGACCAATAGCGCAAATGATAGAGCGTGGTATCAACGCGCCACTTACGTCGAGCCTGGGCAGGCTCTTCGATGCTGTGGCGGCGCTGCTTGGCGTCCGGCAAGTGGCGCTTTACGAGGGCCAGGCAGCAGTTGAGATGGAGATGCAGGCCGAACCATCAGAGCAGGTTTACCCCTTCGATATAACGGGCGGGAGTTTGGCTCAACTCGATGTTACCCCTATGTTCCGGGCGATTGTCGAGGAGATAGGGCGCGGTGTGCCTGTGCCCAGGATAGCAGGCAATTTCCACCGCTCCGTAGCCGAGATGCTGGCGGCGGCCTGCGTCAAGGCAGGTGCGGCCAGCGGCCTTGACCGGGTAGCGCTGAGCGGTGGCGTATTCCAGAACAAGCTGCTTTTGGAGCAGCTGGCCCACCGGCTGGAAGACTCAGGCTTGCAGGTATACGCCAACCATCTCGTCCCGCCCAACGACGGTGGCCTGAGTTACGGGCAGGCGGCGGTGGCTGCCGCGCAGCTTACAATGGCTTAGATAGAGCTCTGTTACCGGCTGGCTGGCGAACCGAAGTAGAATAGAGTACAGTTACAGCACAACAAAAGAGCAACTATGGAAGATAAAGGCAACAGGGAGTTAAGCTATGTGTTTAGGTATACCGGGCCAGATATTGGAGATCGTGGACGATGCAAATAGCATCGCAAAGGTAGATGTTTCCGGCGTGCGTCGCAACGTGAGCATCGCGCTCGTGCGGCCCGAAGGCATTGCCGTTGGCGACTGGGTGCTGATCCACGTTGGCTTCGCCATGAGCAAGATTGATGAGAAAGAAGCGAAGGAGACGTTGGACTTGCTTTACGGCATGGGCGACACCTTTGAGGATGAGTTAGCGATGCTCCATCAAAGCCGCATCAGTTAGCCGCAGCCGACCCAGAACTTAATAGCTGTATAATTGTCTAAGTGCGCTTTCAGCACAGTGGGGTCTCTGACCAGACACATGCATAATCGGAGGTACGCACCTATGAAGTATGTTGACGAATACCGCAACCCTGAACTGGCACAAAGCTTGTCCGAGGAGATCGGCAAGCTGAGCGGCGGCACGCCGCTCAAGTTTATGGAGGTGTGTGGCGGGCATACGCACACCATCTACAAGCACGGCATCGAGGACGTGCTGCCCCGTAACATAGACCTGGTGCATGGCCCAGGCTGCCCGGTCTGCGTGCTCCCTATGGGCCGTATAGACGATGCTATCGCGATTGCCCGCACCGAAGGGGTGATATTTACCACCTTCGGGGACATGATGCGGGTGCCAGGGTCGAGCGGCAGCTTGCTTGATGCCAAGGCGGAGGGTGCGGACGTACGCTTCGTCTACTCGCCCCTTGACGCTCTCAAGCTGGCCCGCGACAACTCTGACCGCCAGGTGGTCTTCTTCGCCATTGGTTTCGAGACCACAGCCCCCTCAACGGCGGTTACGCTTCTGCGAGCGCAGGCTGAGAAGATCCCGAACTTCTCAGTCTTTTGCAACCATGTAACGATCATACCAGCGATCAAAGCCATACTCGACTCGCCGGACCTGCGACTCGACGGCTTTATCGGGCCGGGCCACGTCAGCATGGTGATAGGTATGAGGCCCTACAATTTCATAGCTCGCAAGCACCAGAAGCCGGTGGTGATCGCGGGCTTCGAGCCGCTGGACATTATGCAGTCTATTTACATGATCGTGAAGCAGATAGCCGAAGGGCGCGCTGAGGTAGAGAACCAGTATGGGCGAGTGGTGCGGCCTGAGGGGAACATCAAGGGGCTGGAGGTGATGGCCCGAACGATGGAGCTACGCCCCTTCTTCGAGTGGCGAGGCCTGGGGTTCATCACCCATAGCGCCCTCAAGCTGCGAAGTGAGTACGCCGAATGGGATGCGGAGCTACGCTTCTCGACGCCGGGCCTGCGGGTAGCCGACCCGAAAGCGTGCCAATGTGGAGAGGTGCTGAAAGGGGTAATAAAGCCGTGGGAGTGCAAGGTCTTTGGCACGGCCTGTACGCCAGAGACCCCTATAGGCACGTGCATGGTTTCCCCTGAAGGTGCCTGCGCCGCCTACTTCAACTATGGTCGCTTCTCGATGGCTGCCGAGCGTGACAAGCTGCGGTTGATAGAGTTTACTCCCGCGAGCAAATAGGGACGCTGTATGCTACCCCTGGTGGCGGGAGCACAGGGGGCGGAGTGATAGGGAACATTCTGGGCGGCAATTCGGGGGCGGGAGCACAGGTGGAGGCCGCAGCGATTCGGGCCAGGATTAGCTTGATGCTGTGAGCCAACGCTCAATATAAAAAGGACAACCTGTGGATAAGGCCGATCAGAAGCCGGGCCAAACTCTGGCTGAAGCCCTGGATAAGATAGAGCGGGTGCGCGAGACGCGACGCCACAAGTTCCATCTGCGCGATGAGCGGGTCACGCTCAGTCACGGCAGCGGCGGCAAGGCTACCCACAACCTTATCGAGGGGGTCTTCGCCCCTGCCTTCTCGAACCCCATGCTTGATCGCATGGACGACGCTGTCACCTTCCCCATCAGGGAAGGTGACCCCGCAAGCCCACGATTTGCTTTCACCACCGACACCTACGTGGTGAGTCCGCTCTTTTTCCCGGGTGGAGATATAGGTAAGTTGGCGGTGCATGGCACAGTCAACGACCTTGCCATGTCCGGCGCAACGCCACTCTATCTGTCGGCTGGCTTCTTGCTTGAAGAAGGCTTTCCAATAGCTGACCTGCGCCGCATAGTCCAATCCATGGCAGATGCGGCTCGGGAGGCGGGGGTCGCCATCGTCACGGGGGATACAAAGGTAGTGCCCCGTGGTAAGGCCGACGGAGTATTCATAAATACTGCGGGCGTGGGCATAGTACAAGCAAGCTGGCCTATGGGTCAGGCGCATGCTCAGGCGGGCGACATGGTGCTGCTCAGTGGGCCTGTAGGGGATCACGGTATTGCAGTGATGATGGCCCGCGACGCCTTAGAGATAGAAACCGATGTGCAGAGCGACACAGCAGCGCTCAATGGGCTGGTAGCTGCACTCTTGGCGGCAGCAGGCTCCCATGTCCACTGCCTCAAAGACCCAACTCGCGGCGGCATAGCTACGGCCTTGAACGAGATCGCGATGGCGTCTGAAGTCTCCATAGGCTTGGACCAGCAAGCAATACCTGTGCGTCAAGGCGTGCGTGGGGCATGCGAAATACTGGGGCTGGACCCGCTTACTATCGCTAATGAAGGTAAGTTGCTGGCGGTGGTGGGAGCGGGAGGAGCACATGCAGCCCTGGAGGCGATGCGCGCGCACCCTGTTGGGCGGGAAGCCACCGTAATCGGTGAGGTGAGAGTAGACCCCGCAGGCATGGTTTTCCTGCGCACCGATATTGGGGGCACGCGTGTGTTAGACATGCTCGTTGGCGATCCTTTGCCACGCATCTGTTAAGAAGCAAAGAGCTGTTTTAGGAATCCAGCTTGTTGCCAAGAGCTTTAGCCACGAGTTTTCACTGAATCTGGGGCTCAAAGCCCTGACTTATTACCACTGCCCTGAGCGCATGGTCGGGTTTCGACACGTAGAGGAGCACTGGACCGCCCGGCTGGGCAGCTTCGAAGTAGGCACGTGGGCGTCCGGCGAAGCTGGCGACGCCTGCCCCCACCAACGATTGCCACTTCGAGCGTCTGCGGCGCGTAGCCAGCCACCAGGCATGACGAGGCGGCTTATCAAGCTGTTCGCCTTCGTGTGTATCCGCTGCCTTGCCTTTTGGTTTGCTCATCTTGACATATGTAGCACATTTGTGCGGCAAGGGCAAGTGTGGGGCGTGGAAGGTGATGTGCACTGCTCAACATGGTGTCGAGAGGGTGAATACATATTATCAGTAGTTCCTCACGTTTCACGAGTCCATTTCTTTGCCCAATTTGTCCATTGGGTAGGCTTCTAGCCACGTGGAGGCCCTTCTCTGTTACGTGAGTAATCACCAGGTATTTGCTATTGACGTTGCGGACACATGTGGTATTATCCTATATGTTACAAGTATTCTAAGAAGTTATTTTAGCTTCATGCTCTTGTGCTTTGTTCCACAATTTCAGTGCTAATGGGGGATAACTATGAATATCGGAAGATTGGGTTCCATATCAGGGATGCTCCTGCTG
>JADMIH010000392.1 GCA_015478675.1 Chloroflexota bacterium
CCTTTATGATACCGTATTTCTCTATCGCCTCGTAGCCATAATGCGAGCAGCTTGGGTAGAAGCGGCATGTATCAGGGGGTAAAGCCTGCGAGATGGTCATCTGGTAAAGGCGTATTAGCCACAGGAAGGGCTTTCTTATCTGTTTCATCTTACGTCTCAGGTGTAGAAGCGGTTTCTACACTCTCCGGTGAGCTATCGCCCAAAATACGGTCGTGGACCACTTGCGCGCTTTTATATATTATACGCGATTGCGCCCCACCCGTTGCAATGCCCGCCTGCTCTGCCTGCGCGAAGAGCCTGCCACGTGAAAGAAGCTCATCTACAGCCTTAGCAACCTCGTCTATGCCCATTCCGACAATGGAGTGCCGAGCTATCCAGACGAGGTCCCAGCCGGGCTTGATAAATGGCAGCCTGTAACGTATTGCTTCCTGTATAAGCCTTCTGGCCCTGTTGCGCGTGACAGCGTTGCCGATCTTTTTACCTGTTATGAACCCGCAACGGACGCTTTCTTCGCCATTAGGCGCGGCATTAAGAAGAAGAGGCCCTACCGCCCAGGTGCGCCCTTCTCTCTTTACCCTCCTAAACTGACCGCTATTCCGAAGTGTTTCCACTGCCTCTGATGATGCAGAACATACCGTGTGATAACCGCCAAGCAATAACAGCCGCTCCGTAATCCCTTGCGTCATACATAACTACATCATAGACGCGACCTCTAACTAACGCCCTTCGGCTGGTCGCTGATCGTCAATCTCCACCTGCCTTTAGCCCGGCGCGCCGAAACGACCCTTCGGCCCCCCTTCGTGCGCATGCGAGCCAGAAAGCCATGCTCACGCTTGCGCGGTATCCTCTTCGGTTGGTATGTGCGCTTAACCATGCTCTTTTCTCTTCTCCTCTTGCCACTTTACATGGCGCAATTATCCAATTTACTCGGCCATTATACGTGATGCAAAAATGGCTGTCAAACTCTCAAAGTAGTGTAAGTGTTCAGACTTGGGGTAGAGCAATCTTCAAGAGGTATCCTGCGGGGGTGCCCTCCCCTCACCCCCAAACCCCCTCTCCCATGAAGGGAGAGGGGGCTTTAATCACCCCGTCAGGGGCCTGCCCCTGTGCACTCAGCAGGAGTAAAGCCCACTCTCCCACAAGGGGAGAGAGGCATGGGGTGAGGGTAGGGACGCCCCTGCACCCCAACTCTGAACGCTTACGAGCGGCGGGTAAGGGTTCCCTTTGTATTTGGTTTTGCCGTATTGGACGAATATAGCATACAATAGTACTCATCTCCCATAGACAGGGTAGCAGATCAGTTATAGAAT
>JADMIH010000198.1 GCA_015478675.1 Chloroflexota bacterium
TCCTCCTCTTCTACAATGCCTTCATTATCCCTTTATTTAGATGCGTTTGCCCTGGCATTACCACCAACCCTCACCCCCTACCGCTGGCTCCTATGGTATAATGAGTGGCACGATTATCGCTTTCCGTAAAGGCCGATAAGGAGAAGACTATGATACATCAGAGCCGTAAGTGGCGGCTGCTGATACGAATACTGGCGCTGGGGATGACCAGCATGATGATGCTTGTCTTTGCAGGCCCTGTTTCCTATGCCCTTCAGGACGATACGCCAAAGCGGATCAACGATCCCGGCCAGCTCTTCGATGCGAAAGGCAAGCCGGTAGCCGATATGTACGTTGACATTTGGAGCGTGCCTGAGCTTGACAAAGCAGCCACTCTCAAAGAAGGCGGCGATAGCTATTACTGGCTCCCTTTACAAGGTTACAACAACCGATTGCTGGTAAGGACTAAAGACGCGAGCTATCTATTCCCTTATGATGCTAGCTCGCTTGCCAGACTGAAGACAGTGCCTGCCGACCAGTATTCAGGCAAGATAACCACCCTGGAAGGCCAACCTGACGCCGATAAAGTGGTAGAAGAGCTGGGCAAACAGGGTGTGGTGGTTGACAAAAAGAAGACGATGGTGCTCCTACAGGGCGAGATGCCCAGCGCCTACCGTCCGATAGTGCCCGTAATGCCTGTGCTGGCGATCCTCTGGGGAGTTACGCTGGTAGGGCTCTTCCAAATCTGGCGCGGCAGACGCCCGGGCCAACCAAACCGCACAGCTCTCCCCGCGCCGTACAGCAGGTGAGTCGCACCATGTAATATGTGGTGCCTATTACACGTCCGTAATGATAGGCGTCCGTGGTGGGGTAAAGAGGCGGCTTTCGGGCATTTCACGCAACAGGAAATATGCAGTACGGAGGTTGTAGATGTTCTTCAAGCAGTTTCTTCGTGAAGATTTGGGTTGCGCCTCCTATCTGATTGGCGATGCTGATGCAGCTGAGTGCGCTATAGTAGACCCTCAGTGGAATATCACAGAGTACATTGATACAGCCGCGAAGCAGGGGCTGAAGATACGCTATGTCGTCGAAACGCATAATCATGCCGACCATGTGTCAGGGCATGGCAAGCTGGCAGAGCAAGGGGCTGAGGTCTGCATCCACGAATCGGCGAATGTAGCTTATCCCCACAGAGCGCTCAAAGAAGGCGATACAATCACGGTGGGCGGCGTGCGCTTGCAGGTGCTGCATACACCGGGGCATAGGCCGGAGCATATAGCCCTCGTGGTAACTGATACCACACGCGCCGATGCTCCCTGGCTTGTGCTCACAGGCGATGCTCTATTTGTGGGCGATGTAGGGCGCCCCGACCTTGCCGTAGAGCCGCGAGAAGGCGCAGCCGAGCTATACAAGTCGCTCAAGAGCAAGCTGCTCAAGCTCGACGATATGGTAGAAGTCTACCCATCGCATATTTCAGGTTCGCTCTGCGGCAAAGCGCTTTCCGCCAAAGGCAGCTCGACTGTGGGCTTTGAGCGCCGCTACAACCCCCCCCTAAGCGCGGAGGGCGAGCAAGGTTTCATCGACAGAGTTACCGGCGAGCTGCCGCCCCAGCCGCCCCACTTCGGCCGAATTGTCGAAAAGAACCGAGGTCCTTTCCTCACTGAGGAGCTAGAGGTGCGCGCCATGAGCGCCGACGAAGTAGAAGCGTTGCGGCGCAAGGGTGGCATGGTGCTCGATGCCCGCTCGCCCGGAGCCTTCGGGGGCGGCCACATACCGGGCGCGATCAACGTAGACCTGCATGATGGGCAATTTGGCAACCGCGCCGCCTGGGTGATCCCCCAGGGGCTGCCCGTTGTGCTGGTGGTGGACACGCCCGGGGATGTAGATACGGCAGTAGCTACTCTCACGGCGGTAGGTCAGGAGACAATAGAGGGCTACCTGCTCGGCGGTATGCATTCATGGGATACGGGCGGGCGGCCACTCCAGACCATTCCGCAGTGGAGCGCGGCACAACTACGAGAACGTGTAGCTGCGGGCGACAGAAGTTTCACAGTGCTGGACGTGCGCGAGAAGTCAGAATGGAAAGAAGGGCATGTTTCCGGCGCGATACATATTCCCTTCCACCAATTAGCCAAGCGCCTGGATGAAGTGCCAAGCCACAAGCCGGTTGTGACCATCTGCGGCGGCGGGGTACGAAGCAGTATAGCCGCCAGTATTCTCCAGGCAGAGGGCTTTGAGCCTACAAACATCCTCGGAGGCATGGGCGCATGGAACGCATCGGGCTATCCTCTGGAAGCGGGCGACGAGACAACTATGGCAACGCCCAGCGGGAGTTCGCTGCGTTCATAGCTGCAGGCTCCGACAGGCAAATCCTCCCTTCGGAGGCTGGGACTCGGGTTTATTAGACGTACATGCTCCCTCCATATAACTGCCCCTACCCAGCCCGCCCACGCGGGCTTTGCTATATACACACATCTTTGGGTTGAATGGCCCGCGCCGCCAGGCGTGATGTCGCTGCCACCTCCTTTTTATTTTGCTGAGCCGATCCAGAGGATCGGCTCAGCAAAATGTGGTAGTAGCCCTTAAAATCACCTTAAGAGTTTTGGACCATCTGCTTTCCCACGCGTAGAGAATGCTAGAAATCGTAACAGTACCTCGTACTCTACTTCGGTTGTCCTCCTAAACAGATATTTTTCTAGCCATCATTACGCCAGGTGAAAGGATATGGAGCAGATGAATTATAAGTCTCATTCTCATACAGAGCGGCAGGGCACGCGCCGCCTCTCCACAACTATCTTAGCCCTTTGTCTACCAATATTTATAGCTACTTTCTTTTCTGGAAGCTTCCTAAAGTTAGGCACACTGCAACCGGGCGAAGTGCTCAATGCAAATTCTGCTTATGCGGCAGGCCGGATGCAGATGGCGAGCACGAAGGCACCCGCTCACGAGACAGAAACCGAAACTCCGGGCGCCGATGACACAGGCACACCGCAAACCACCGGAACACCGCAGGCTACCGGTACTCCGGGCGGCGGCGACACGAGAACCCCAGGAACCACAGGCACACCGCAAACCACCGCTACCCCAGGCGGCAACATCGTAGATGTCCAGATGCAGCGTCAAGACGTATTTAACCCTGCGGATATAACTGTCGCCGCAGGCACAACTGTGCGCTGGACCAACGCCGATGATGAGCAGCACACCACAACCTCCGACACAGGGGTATGGAACAGTGGTGTGCTCAACCCGGGGCAGACCTTCTTATTCACATTCAATGTACTAGGCACATACTCGTACAGGTGCCTTATACATGGCTCTGAGATGATAGGCAGCGTAACCGTCACTGGAGAAGCTATTACCTCAACCCCCGGAGCCACAGGCACAGTTGCCGCTACAAGCACGCCGGCAGGTGGTCTGGTCAACATAAGCATACAGAACTTCGCCTTCCAGCCACAAAATCTCACCATACTCCCAGGCACAACTGTGCGCTGGACCAATCAGGACTCGTCAACACACACCGCAACCAGCGATACGGGCCTCTGGAACAGTGGCGATCTCGGCCAGGGGGCCACCTTTGAGTTCACCTTTAACACCCCAGGCACATACTCGTATCACTGCGCCAGACATCCCGGCATGGTGGGTACAATAACCGTTTCAGTAGACGGCAGCACCGCGACCGTTCAGGTCACAGAAACTGCGCAGCCAAGTACCACAAGCACAGCTACAAGTACAGTGCAGGCTACTGGCACAGTGCAGGCTACTGGCACAGTGCAGGCTACTGGCACAGTAGAGCCGACGGGTACGGCAGTATCTAACATTACCGACGTGGCGATACAAAACTACGCCTTTTCACCGATGACTGTCACAGTGCGGGTGGGCGACACGGTGCGTTGGACCAACCTCGACAACGACCGCCACACTGTGACAAGTGTTGACGGCACCTTTGATAGCGGCAATCTCAACCTGAACGACACCTACTCGTACACCTTCACCACTCCGGGCACATATGCGTACTTCTGCCAGGTGCATGGCAACTTCATGACCGGGTATGTGGTCGTTGAACAAGCAACAAACACATGCCCCACCAGCTACACAGACGTACCCCCGGGCAGCACCTTCTACCAGTATGTGCGGTGCCTTTCCTGCCAGGGCATAATAAGCGGCTACGCTGACGGCACCTTCAGGCCAGGCAATCAAGTTACACGCGGCCAGCTTTCCAAGATAGTGGCTAACGCGGCGGGCTTCACCGACGCTGCGGGCACGCAGATGTTCGAGGATGTGCAGCCAGGCAGCACTTTCTATGACTACGTGCAGAGGCTGGCGAGCCGAGGCTTCATAGGCGGCTATTCCTGCGGCGCGGCGGGTGAGCCTTGCAACATGGGCAATCGGCCCTACTTCCGACCAGGCGCAAACGCTACCAGAGGCCAGATATCCAAGATAGTGGCTAACGCTGCAGGCTACAACGAGACACCTAGCGGGCAGACTTTCGAGGATGTAGCCCCTGATAGCGCGTTCTATATCTGGATCGAGCGGCTGGTAACGCGAAACGTAATGGGTGGCTATCCATGCGGAGGCCCAGGCGAGCCTTGCAACATGGGCAATCGGCCCTACTTCCGACCAGGCGCAAACGCTACCAGAGGCCAGATATCCAAGATAGTGGGCAACACCTTCTTCCCTAACTGCAACCCTTGAGAAAGCTTCCTGGATTCACTGGAATAGAGAATAGATGAGATGAAAACAGACCAATAGCTCCACACGGAGCTATTGGTCTGTTTTCTAAAAGGAAGGCCCTTCCTCATGTGGGATATTGTTGTAGTATAGTATCTGGGATCATAATCGAAGCTGGCTACTCTGCCCTACGCAGCCTGTTTACCAGTGTAGCGGTGAAGTAAGCGCGGTCCTGCACTCGGGCAAAGAGGCATGGGTAAGGCGAAGTCGTGATGCTCAGAGTATCGCCATCCTGGAGCGCCATGTGCGTCTGCCCATCTATCGTCAGATAAGTCTCGTCGTCAGTCTCCACATGAAGATCTATCTTGTTGTCGTCGGGAAGGACAAGGCTCTTGACTATAGTTAGATAGGGCGCAATAGGCGTTACCACAATGCTGCGCAATTCGGGGTGCAAAATTGGCCCGCCTGCCGCCATAGAGTAGGCCGTTGAGCCTGTGGGCGTTGCCACGATAACACCGTCGGCTACGTAGTGGGTAACGCTGTGGCCGTTCACACTCAATGTGCAATCCACCACTCGTGAGAGGGCAGCGCGGCTAGCCACCACATCGTTCAAAGCTGTGAACGCAGCAACCTTCTCATCGCCGCGCCACAACTCGGTAAGCAACATCGTGCGCTTTTCTACCCAGTAGCTACCTTCCAGAAAGAGGGAGAGACGCTCCTGCAACTGCCAGGGGTTTAGCTCTGTTAAGAAGCCGACGCGTCCCAGGTTCACCCCTACAAGGGGCACACCGAGGGGGGCGGCTGTGCGCGCCGCACGCAGTATCGTGCCATCGCCGCCGAAGGAAAAAATAAGGTCCAGGCAATCCGACTGTTTCCACCTGGCTGTGTTCTCAGGCGATGCAGAGTGCGACTCGACAACGTGAACTCCATTGCTGGTAAGAAGGCGCGCAAAGCTGTGGGCCTGCTCCCTCGCGCTGGCTATGGTATCATTGACGATGAAACCGGCTTTCTTCAAAGGGCGTTCGGCCCCGCGCCCGGTTTCTTCTGGTGGGCCGGTGTCAACGCCTGCGATAGCTTTGCCGCTCTTTTCGTCTATCACCGCCGATTCGGCTTTTGCCAGGCCAGTCTCGCCCGCTATTCCTCTGCCATCGTTACTCTCCATCGGTGAAGACCTCTTTCTTTATCGCTGCTTGCAAATCAAAAGGCTGCTGCCCGCTCTTCTCCAGATATGCAAGGTACTCAACGTTGCCCGCCGGACCTGTTATAGGCGAGCGAACCAGGCCCGCGAAGTATAACCCTTCCTGCTGCCAGAAAGCTGCAAGCCTCAATATCACTTCATTGTGTATCTTACGCTCACGCACCACCCCACCTTTGCCCACCTGCTCGCGGCCAGCCTCGAACTGCGGCTTGATTAGCACGACCAGGAAAGCATTGGGGCCGGTAAGCCGGCTCGCCTGTGGAGTAACCAGCTCAAGACCTATATAAGAGACATCGACGGTCGCCAGATCAACAGGCTCGGGTAAGGACCCCAGGTGGCGAATGTTCGTCTGCTCCATCACAATAACCCTCGGGTCCTGCCTCAGCTTCCAGGCTAACTGGTTAGTGCCCACGTCCACAGCATACACTCGCTCGGCACCTACTTGCAATAGCACATCTGTGAAGCCGCCCGTGGAGGCTCCAATGTCTAGCGCCACCTTGCCTACGATGCGCGGAGCTAACCCAAAAGCCTCAAGGGCACGCGCCAGCTTGAGGCCACCTCTGCTCACATAGGGCATAGGAGCTTTCACCTCTATCCGCGCGCGGGTATCGACAGGCATGCCGGCTTTATCGGCGCGGCGGCCATTTATCAGCACCTCGCCCGCCATAATAAGAGCCTGCGCCCGCGCCCTGGTTTCGACCAGACCGCGCTCCACAAGTTCGATGTCAAGGCGCTGCTTCATAAGTTACCCTGGGGCCGGCGATTGGGCGGAGTTGCACGGGGCTAACTACCCATACTCATCTCAGTCCTCAACACTCAGCAACTCCATAAAAGCTATCACTCGCCAACGCTAGGCCCCTGATCACCGGCTATTAGCTGCTCATAG
>JADMIH010000199.1 GCA_015478675.1 Chloroflexota bacterium
CACCCGCCCTCACCCCATGCCCCCTCTCCCACAAGGGGAGAGGGGGCTTTCTTCCTGGTGAGTGTACAGGGATGGAGATCTTCTCCCATGAAGGGAGAGGGGGCATGGGGTGAGGGTAGGTGAGGGTACGCCTCAACAGCTACTCCTTCAAGATTGCTACACCCCATCTCTGCACACTCTTGCCCCGCAAGCTACCATTGACATAGGTACTCCGAATATGTACAATTGCCTTGTTGCCTCGTATAAGCAGTAAAAGCCTTTACTAGTGAGGGCCAGATGGAGAATGAAACTAGGGAGCTGATATTGCACCCGGACAGGAAAGGCCTGCGCATGGTGTTGGGTGAGCTAGAAGCTGACATCATGGACGTTATCTGGCTGCAACTGGATGGGGGTTGGTGCACCGTGCGCGACGTCTATGAGATCATGCTCGCGGAGCGCCGTATAGCTTACACAACAGTTATGAACACAATGGGGCGTCTCGCGAAGAAGAGCGTGCTCGAAAGCACGACCCGAGACCAGGCCTACCTGTACCGGCCCAGCCAGAGTCGCGATGCCTTTATACATGGGGTAGTGGGGCACGTGCTAGACAAGCTCCTGGTGCAGTTCGGCGGCCCCACTCAGGCGGCCCTCGCCGCTCATATCGCTGATCACCCAGGGAGTGAGGACAGGATAGCTGATCTACTGAACGATATCACCAGGCGGCGCTCCTTCGCTAACCAGCATCTGCCCGCTGAGGACGTTGAGAACCAGAGCTGATGGCTCATACCCTGCTGATCCTCTTTTCTCTGGGGCTGGCGCTAGGCAGCAGTCTACTCTGTGCAGCCCTGCTGGGGGTGGCGCGCTCCTCCCGCAGCCGACGCGCACTGCAAGGCATTGGACTGGCCCTTCCGACCCTCGTGCTCAGCCTCCTTACCGTTCTGATGGCTCATTTCCTGACACAAACCTGCTTTCAGGCCGCGTCGCTACTTGACATTAGTATCGCACAAAGCATCTCATATGTTGGGGCCACAGCTATTACCGCAGCCCTTGCCCTCAACGGGTTGCGCGCTCTGCTTCTCCCTCTCTATTTGCGGCGGCGCACCTGGCAGGCACCCGGGTGGCTGGAGGTCATGGTCTTCGAAGTGGCAACTGATGCCGGCCTTCGGCGGGCACTTAACGTGCGAGTGGCAGCCGATTCTCGACCGTGGGCGCTGGTCGCAGGGTTTATCAAGCCGCACCTGGTGGTATCAAGCGGGCTGGTGGGGCTACTGGATCAGGAGGAGTTGGAAGCTGTGCTCTGCCACGAGGTGCTCCACATCCGCCGTGGGGACCTCTGGTGGGCCGCACTCGGTGGGGTTCTCCACGACTTGACCTGGTTTCTCCCGGCAACCCGCCGCCTTTTCCGCCTGATGCTCACTGAGCAGGAGATGGCTTGTGACGATGGCGTGCTGGGTGAGGAGAAAAGGCTGGCTATGGCCTCGGCGCTCGCCCGCGTGTGGCAGGCTGGACTCAACTCGGTATCTTCACCGCGTGGATCGCTCGCCTTCTTCTCTCACCAACAGTCTATGCACTTTGAAGCGCGTGTAGAGCGGCTGCTCGATTATCCTGGTACAACTACAAACTCAAGCCCACGCCGCGGGCTGCTTGCTGTGGTAGCGCTGCTGGCTCTATTCGTGCCGGCGCAAGTAGGAGCTACTTTGCTTATAATGGGCAGCATGGGGTGTGGCGTGCATGGGCTGCTCGTGGGGTGATACGCTAAAAGATGCCCTGAATTGTAGGCAACCAACGAGATAGTTTAGATGATAGGAGCATAATATAGTGGGCTGGATTGTTTACGCTGTTGTAGTGCTCGCGGTGAGCGGTGTCATAGGAATGCATCTTGGGCGCTTCCGGGAAGTATATACCGAGATGCTAGGTATGATGGTTGGCATGGTCATGGGCATGCTCAATGGATTCCTGCTCGGCTACGTGGCCTCAGCGGTAACAAGCAGTATGTTCTGGGGTGACCTGGTGGGCATCTTGCTGGGGCTGGCGCTCGGCGTCTACTTTGGGCGGCCGGGCGGGTTAATGGGCCTTATAAACGGCGGCATAGGGGGAGTGATGGGCGGCTCAATGGGCGCAATGCTCTCAATCATGGTCTCCTACCCTCGTGATATCCAGGTCTGGACGGGCATCTTGCTCAGCGGCCTATACGTGCTGGGTATCTTCTCGCTGGTAGTGCTGATTGAGAGGAGCACTCCTGGTCACGCCGCTTTCCACCGCCTCACTCCCTTCCTTGCACGCGCCATTTCGATAGAGATAGCTGAGGCAGCCGGTGAGGCCAGTGGGCCGTCGTCACCTACCGGGTACCTGGCATCGTCGGGTGGCCGTTCCAATGGGCTATCGGCAAGTCAGGAAAGACAAAGACGCCTGGTGAACTATTATGCCTTGCTCGGAGTGCCACAGAACGCAAGCGAAGATGACATTACAGAGGCCTACCTGGAGAAGATAGAGACCGTGGACGATACAAACAGAGACCGCCTTGAGCGCGCCCTGGCGGTGCTCACTGACTCGCAAAGGCGGGAAAGCTACGACCGCAAGCTGGCGGAAAACCAGAGCTTGACAAGCGAGAGCCAGACAGAGGGCATGCCGTTCTCTGATCCGAACAACGTCTCAAGTAGGCGCGCTATCAAGCAGACGATAAATGGTGGCACTTGACAGCTTCAGCCTTCCAGCGCGAGCCGACCGAAGGTCGTTGGTTCAAGTTGCTGCTAATCCCGCTGTCTCTACCTTCAGCCTTTAGCTTACCTTACGCAAATGGCGACGTCTGCTGTGAAAATGCGGGGTTAGTAGCTCACCTTACGCAGTTACGCACGGTTTTGAGCGCACCGTCACGCCAATTCAGGCGTGGTATATGGCTAATCTGTGTAAGGTGAGTTAGTAGTAGGGGCGGTGCAGAATCGCTCGTATTTTCATTCGTAATGGTGGCTCAAAGGGTCATGCCTTACTCTGAATGATAAAGTAAGCTCTTTTGCAAAATCCCCACCTTTGAATTGGCCCAGGCCGCGTACAGCGAGCCATTGATGCCGACTGCCATAGTAACAGGGACAGCTACTGTAATCTACTATGTTCGCAACGTTGGTATTGAACTTGCTGAACAGATGCGCGACACTTGCCGTTGCACAGCAATACGACTATCTCAGCTTATACTGCTAATGGGCTGCTGCTAGGCCGAGGCTCTTACAGGAGAAAACATGCCTGCTGACATCCATACTCAATATGGCATCGCCGCCCTGATGCTTTTTGTGGCGCTCGCGCTGGGCTTCCTGACGCTCCGTGCTGGCCGTTGGTTGGGGCCGCGTCCGCGACGGCCTGCCGATAACCCCCCGCCTGAGCATGGAGGTAGAACGGGCCACAAAACCTGGATACAGTTCCGGCTTCGCTACGCGGTGTTGGCATTACTTTTTGTAGCATTTGACATGGAGATGGTCTTTATGTTCCCCTGGGCGGTGGTCTTTAAGAGGGTGGGGCTCATTGCCTTTGGTGATATGTTCGTCTTTATCGCTATTCTCGCGGCCGCTATCATCTTCGCGTGGAAGGAAGGCGCCTTTGACTGGGAGGAGTGAAGTAGCAGTTGAGGCCAAAGCGGGCGCCGGCTGGTTTGCCCAGATCGCAGGTGCTCAGCATCGCTATCTGGCTGTTGATGGGGGCGCGGGAGCTCACCTCATAGCGGCGCTGTCCGGGGAAGAGCCGCGCTTGCAGGATGTCGCCACACCCCGGCATGCCGACCTTCTCATTCTCTTTGGGCCCATCACAGAGAAATTGGCTCCATCTGTGGCTGAAGTAGCAAGCGCAATGCCCCAGCCTGCGCGTGCACTGGCAATCGAGCAGAGTAGCCAGAACGCTTTTTACGCAGATGCCGCCGATCTTGAGCGTCTGCTGCCTGGCGTTCGCTGCATTTCAGCCCTTTCCCCTGAGCAAACAGGCCAGATAGTGGCTGCTGCCTTTGATTCCACCCATTGGCCTGAGTTTACCGTACAGGAGGAGGAGTTGCCCCAGCCTGATACAATCCGGCTCCCACCAAAAGGTGAGCGGGAGATGGCCAGTGAACTTGCCGTGTTGAGCCTGGGTCCTATCCAACCATTCACCGCCGGGCCGCTACGGATATTGCTCATTTGCGATGGCGAGCAGGTGCTCTCAGCCCGCTACGAAGCAGGGTTCGCACATCGCGGCATAGCTGAGGCAATGGCGCAGGCGACCTGGCATCAGGCCCCGGGCCTGGCCCGATGGATAGACCCTCTGGCTCCCTTTGCAGGCAGGCTTGCCTATCTTCAATCTATAGAGCAGCTACAAGCCTGGCGCGCACCTGACTGGGTAGCAGAGGCCAGGGAAGCAACACTCGCCGTCGAGCGCGCACAGAACCAACTTTGGTGGCTGGTGCGCTTCGCTGTGAACCTCGATGCTCTTCCCCTCTCGAAGCGCGCTCACAAGCTCGCGATGGCTCTGGCCGAAGCCGCCAGCAACCTCTGGCAAAGGCCCCCCGACGAGTGGCTCGCGCCACAACTGCGCCCTGCCCCCGCCAACCCGGAGGCTGTTAAACAACTGAGAGGTTTTGCGAACGAGATCACCGGCCTGCTGGATCATGTAAGGCGAGACCGCTTGCTCTCCCTGCGACTGGTAGGCGTAGGCGTTCTGGCGGTGGACCGCCTCAAGTCAGCCGGTGTAAGCGGGCCGGTGGTGGAGGCGAGTGAGGAGGGAGCGGGTGATGTTCAGAGCCGGTTAGTGGCTCGCCTGACATCGGCTGCTGCCGACTTGCAACTGGCGGCACAACGCCTGGAGTTGGTCGCTCTTAACACAGAATCTGGCCCTGCGGGCCCGACCCGTTGGGATGCTCCCACAGGCGAAACCCACGTGACAGTACGAGGCCCGCGTGGCGACATAGGTTTACATCTGGTGAGTGAGGGTGGCGAGGGGCCTGCTCGCATTGAGTGGCAGCGGCCGTCAGCAATGCTGCTGCCACTCCTGGCAGAAACGCTCGCCGCTCAGAAACTGGCCGATGCTGAGGTAATCCTGGGGAGCCTCGATCTGGCTATGGCTGAGGCCGACGGTTGATAGCGCTTGCCCAGGTGCTCCTTGTCTTCTTTGGGCTTCTCGTGGGCGCCTATGGTATCGCCGTGCTGGAACGGCTTACTGCTCTTGGGCCGCGCCGGATCGTAGCCGCCCTGGTGCTCCCCGTCTCTGAGACGGCAGCCTTGCTGCGCCAGGAGGATCTTGCCCCGCGCGGCGCTGACCGCCTGTTATTCCGCTCCGCGCCGTTGATTGTGCTGGCGGTGGTGGCGCTTGTCGGCCTTGTGGTTCCGGTTGGTCCAGGCTTGGTTGGTTTCGATCCCTCTATTGGTCTCTTCTATTTTATCGTTGTGCTCAGCCCGTTCGTGATCGCCATGATGAACGCCGGCTGGTCCCAGAATAGCAAGGAGGGCCTCTTCGGAACGTTCAGGGCGGCGGCGCACCTTATCAGCTATGAGGTGCCTCTGGGTTTCGCCGCGATAGGGCCCGTTATGGCAGCCGAGTCGTTGAGTACAATGCGCATAGTTGAAGCGCAAAGCGGTCTCTGGTACGCCGTTTGGCAGCCTCTTGGCCTCGCTATTTATCTGCTGGCCGCACTCTTCATGACCTTTCGCCACCCCTTCGCCATCCCTCAGGCCGGCACTGAGCTGGAAGGCGGGGTACTGTCAGAATATACCGGGCCGCGACTGCTTCTCTTTAAAATATCGCTCGACGCTGTTTTCTTGCTGCTCATGGCGATGGGGGTAGATATCTTCTTCGGCGGCTGGCAGGGACCTTTCCTGGCGGGACCCGTCTGGTTTGTCCTCAAGACTGGGATACTCGCCGGGCTGGTGCTCTGGGCTGCCCGCTTCGCGCCCCGCTTACGGCAGGACCAGATGCTTGCGCTAGCCTGGAAGGTGCTGCTGCCTGCATCACTTCTGAACGTGGCCCTGGTGGGTATACTGGCGCTACTTATTCCTGGGGGTGGGCAATGAGTGGGCTGATAGAGTGGGGGCTGTTCCTGGCGCTGTCGGCTGTGGCTGTTGTGACAGCTGCCGGCATGATAATTACGATGAGCATGTACCGGGCGGGCCTTGCCCTGATGACCAGCTTTGTGGCCCTGGCCGGGCTATTCATTCTCCTGGATGCCGACCTTCTGGCCGCCATCCAGGTGATGATGAACGTTGGCGGTATGCTTGTGATGGCCCTTTTCATGGTCATGGTCATGATAGACCCCGGTGGCGAGATGATGTGGGATATGAAGCGCAAGATGCACCTGCCCGGCCCA
The DNA here is from genome assembly GCA_015478675.1 of Chloroflexota bacterium. The sequence continues at coordinate 6,293 of JADMIH010000199.1, forward strand.
GGCGCCTTTTCAATGAGTATGCCATCAGGGAGCGCGCCTTCCAGCGAACCAGGCCCGCAAGCATCTCTCCCTCTATCTGACGGGAAAGGTGGTGATGGCGGAGCGGCAGTAATGCCGATGCCCGCTACCTCACCCGCCTCAACGGCGGATAGTTCCACCGACTGGACCTGCCCAATGCACCCTGAAATCAGCGAGCCTGGCCCTGGGAACTGCCCCATCTGTGGTATGCCACTGGTGCCTCGCTCTGAGCTGGAAGGGAACACTTCTACTTCAGAAACCACTCCGGCCCAGAAGCAAATCTATACCTGCCCAATGCACCCACAGGTGCGAGAGGAAAGCCCCGGCCAATGCCCTATCT
>JADMIH010000200.1 GCA_015478675.1 Chloroflexota bacterium
AAGAGTCACCGTCGGCGATCCGCTGCAACAGGTCTGCCGGCAGGATCGAGCCTTCGGTGTGGATGGTGGTGAAGATGTCCCGCTGTTTGGTTTGCATTCTCTGTTCCTGGCGTCAAGGGTGAAAGGCCGTGATAATTCCGGTAGCTCGCGTGAGCTGCTCGTTATCCCAGGTAAGAAGGGGGATGCCAAGCTGCCGGGCGGCGGCGATGTAAATCGAGTCGGCTCCGCGTAGACCAAACCTGGCGGCCACACCGGTAGCCTCGCTCATTAATGCCTCGTCCATCGGCACAATCCTCGCTTGAGCGAGCCTGCCGACCGTAGAGGCCGCTCTAAGAGCAGCCATGCTGCCCGTGGGCGGCCCCAGCCTGCGGGAGATAGCCGCTGTCACCTCGGTCAGGAGGATCGAGGGCGATACGACCAGTCCCCCGGCGGCAGTATGCCGGTCGAGCCATGCATAGCTCGCCGCGTGAGTAGTGTCCGCGACCAGGAAGAAAGCGGCCCATACGCTGGCGTCCACCACCACCGGAGCAGGTGCAGGCCCATTGGATGGCGCGCCCGAAGCCGTACCCTGTGCAGCGGGCATCAGAGGTCCCGTCTTACATCGTTTACAGCGTCTACAGCCGTAACGCCGTCGGGCCACAAGGCGCTGATCTCTGCGGAGAGAGCATTGAGGTCGGTCCAGGCCCCATTAGCGTCCCTATCCACAGGCACCATCCAGCTGCCGGGCACCAGCCTGGCAACGATCCGGCCGTGCCTCGTCACCTCAATAACCTCGCCCACCTCCTCTACCTCTCTAAGTATCTCGCTAATGTTAGCCTTCAGTTCGCGTACACCTATACTCTTCATGGTTGTTCCACCTCCATGCGGTCGCAGTGTAGTTACGTTGTGACTACATTATAACCTGCGGGGCTGTACTAGTCCATAGCAACCTAATTTCCATTGGGCACTCACCGCCAAGACGCACACCCAGGCAGGAGCCACACATGATTGCGGTGATATGCAACAAGTCGGTTGTAAGTATCGAGCCTTCGGTGCGGATGGTGGTGCAGACGTTCCGTTGTTTGGTTTGCACGGTCGGCCCCTCCTTCCTCAGGCTTTCGGCAGGTAAACGTAGATACCCAATACGTCGGGAGGGAGTTGCGGCTCAACCCTGTAGCTCATACCCTTCATGCGAGACGCCACGCGAACCCGGCGGTGGGCTTCCAGCAATTCCTCCCCCCGCTCAACCGCAACCTCATCCAAGTGAGGCCGCAATTCGTCAAAGCCTGACATGACCTCGCCCAGGAAGTGGCTGGCGAGGCCTGCGGGCACATTGGCGTCCGGCTGGAGGTGCAATAGCTCTTCTGCCCTATTACTGTCCAGCCAGTGAGCACTCTCTGGGACATCCTCAAACGCCACAAGTTGGCAGTCCTCGGCAAGAAGGGGGGTCTCTTCTGTGCCTCGCTGAGCAATAATGTGATACCGGAAGCGGAGGAGGAGGAGGCTTGTGATGGTCGCTACTTTGCCGGTCCGCATTACTCCACACCGCCGAGCCAGGCTCTCCCCTAGCGGATCGAGGGCCGTATCCATCACGTAGGATGCCAGGCCCTCTACTATCGGGTGGGTGCGGCTCAGATATAGCTCACCCTCCCCCACGGGAAGCTCGAAGCGCGCGGCGAACTTGATGCCTTTACCCTTCTCGATCCAGCGCGTGACATCCATGGCGTCCCGCAGAGCGACGGGCACCTCGGTCAGATCGAAGTGGACCGACCCGTTCTGGCCGATAACGGCACCTTGTGCTGCCAACGTCTCCTTGGTGAAGTTGGCAACATCGACGCCCGAACCTATAGCCGCCCGCACATCTCGCAGCTCGGCGGCTACCTCGTCCACCTTTATCGCTTCCTGGGCGAACATCGTGCGCGAGTGCTTCTCTCGCTCCTCTGCCGCGTCCCACTGGGCCAGGATCTCTTTCTCCTGGGGGCGTAGCAGGTCCTCGAAGCCCGGCATGTACATCTGGGCACTGCCCGTTTTCTCTCGTAGGAGCAGGCCTTCGAAGACTGCTTCCACCACCTGGTCCGTATCAACCGGCACGGGCACCGATATACCGAGCGAGCTTCGGATCATCTTGTGCTTGCGGATCAAGATCTCGAGCACTATGCCGTCTATCTGGTTATCGAGACCATAGTAGGTGACCACACGTACGGTGGGGCTCTTCTGGCCGTAGCGGTCCACTCGCCCTTCCCGTTGCTCGTGGCGGGTGGGGTTCCACGCAAGATCGTAATGTACAACGGCATCAAAGTGCTGCTGGAGGTTGATGCCCTCCGAGAGGCAGTCCGTACAAACCAGGACGTGTTTGGGTGTCTCGGCCAGCTGCGCCACGCGCGCTTCTCGCTCGGCTGGCGGCAGCGTACCGGTAACAGCGGCCACTTGCACATCCTTCGGCAGGCGGGCACGTAGTTCAGAAGCAACATACTCCGCGGTCGGGATAAAGCGGCAGAAGATGATTGGGCGATAGCCTTCTTTCAGGAGCGACTGCACAATGCCAACTGCTTTCTGGAGCTTGGCATCTTTCTCACCAATCAGGGTGTCAGCCTCACGAGCCATCTCAAGCAGCCGACGGCGGTTCTGTCCGCCCGTGCTTTCTTCTTCCCCCGTATCGCTGCCGGGCGTGAGGTCCATTCCCTCAGCGGACTCAGCGTCCATCAGGTCGAGCACGGTACGGCGGCCTATCTCGTCCGCCTCTTCAGCCGTGTCGGTGTCTGCTGTGGAAGCTCGGCTGCGCAAGGTGGCGGCCGCAGCGGCGGGACTGGACGCCAGCGAGCGCAGGAGGGCTAACGCTGACCACCAACGCACACGCTGTCTATGTCTGCCCAGGGTGGTGTCGGCCACCGTTTCGCGGGCATATCGCAGGACCTTTTCGAAGAGCCGCTTGTACTCCTCGGAGAGCTTATAGCTGAGCTCCGTCTCCTCTCTGGCAGGGAAGGGAGTAATCGTATCCAGGTAGGCCTTTATGTCTCGGCGACGGCGCTGCACAAAGTGAGCGGCCAATTGACGGCGGTGGTGCTCGTTTTGCGGGCCGGAGAGATCCTCGGGCAGGCCAGCGAAATCAGGGTCCAGCATGGTCAGGAGGGAGCGGAAAGCCTCCTCATTGCCACTGTGAGGGGTGGCTGTCACCAGGATCATGTGCCGGTCCTTATTACGTGAAAGACCCGACACTAACTGGTGGCGCTGATGACGTCCTCCGCCGCGCGCCTCTCCACCAAAGGCACACGTATGCGCTTCGTCCACGATCACCAGTTCGGGGCAAGTGCGCAAGAACTCCTCCCGGCGCCGGTCTGACTTGATGAAGTCGGTGGACACGATCACATACGGGTATAGGTCGAAGAGCGATTCCCCCAGACGGGTGTTTCTCTCCAGTCGGGTTACAGTGCTCGGTAGAACCAGTTCGGCATCTATATGGAACTTATCACGCAGCTCCGCCTGCCATTGCTCGGCAAGCTGGGGCGGGCAGAGCACCGCGAGCCGGTCTACTTCCCCGCGGTCGATAAGCTCCCTGGCAACCAGCCCGGCCTCCACGGTCTTGCCAATGCCGACATCGTCAGCTATGAGCAACCGGATTGGGTCCAGCTTGAGAGCCATAAGGAGGGGCACAAGCTGGTAGGGACGCGGCTCGACGCCAATCCGGGCGAATGATCGAAATGGCCCCGCACTTGAGCGAAAACCCAAGCGCACGGCGTCACGCAGCAACCTGCTCGAGCGGTAGTCGCCGGGCTTCTGAGGATCGGGAAGATCGAAGCGGGCGGGTTCCACATTCTCCAACGGGAGGTAGATACCCGTGACTTCGTCATCAGTGCCCCCCAGAGGCCGCAGGACCAGCAGATCCTCCTCGGACTCGGGTAGCACTACCCATTCTCTGCCACGTGCCCGCACGAGCGAGCCTACTGCATAGTTCATCATCGCACCTTTCACTTAGGCTGGATTCGCTGTGCCTTGAGTTGGAGCTACGACCCCACACAACATCCGAATTTCGGCAATGATAGCTGCTTCCCGTTCTCGACAAAACTCTTCGTAAATGTATGTTACGTCAGGAGGAGAGAGCTTCTCCTGCGCCTCTTCCATGGCCGAGCGAACTTCGGAGGTGACGAAGTGGGGCAACAGGAGAGCAGGCAGGGGACCTGAGGGGAAGATATCTATGCTCCGCAGATACTCTGCGGGGGCTTTGTCCTTTATTTTGCCGTTCGTCTCATCGCTTATTAGTGTCCTATTCACTACGCTGTTGACGGCATCCCCATTGGCAATACCATGCTTCTTCAGGTATGAGCGTGGGAAGATGTGGTGGTCTTGTAAGGTCTGTAACTGTATGCTCTCACCCCGCAGCCAGTCACGTGCCCCTTGGAGGGCAAGCATGCAGAACACTCCACTGTAAACAGAACTACCCTGGCGCGTGGAGCCGCGGATCGAGTAATTAGAGGAGCCTATCCGTACCTGCGCCTCTGAGAAAACGCTGGGCTCAGTGCCGCCTGTAGTCCAATGGGCGACCATTTCACTATAGTCCTTGCGGGACTTGCTCTCAACCGCGCTGGAGTAGCGCTCCAAGAATACGTTGCACCAATACCAACGACGTAGGTCTGCACGAGCAGTACCGTCTAGCTTCCGATCTTCTATCTCAGCCCGAAGGGCAGCAAGGATAGGGAGCAATGCGAAACCGGGTAACCACTTCTTGTCGAACACGCCGAATCCGTCCGTAGTGCTGGCTACGAGTTCCAAGGCCCTTTCCATAGCTGCTGCGGCCCGACGCCAGTCCTCCCTAAAACCGTGCGGAGCCAAGTTTATAAGCACACTAGGCTTCACCTCTTGCCCGCGAAGCAGAGCGAGAGTGCGTAGAACCAAAACACCGAACTTGTTGCGATCGGCAAGTCCGCCTGACCATAAGTTGAGCCGCTTGTGCTGCTGGTAGGCCTCCTTCCAAAGGTCATGCAGTTTGATTCCACTGCGATAGAGCCGAGCAGTTAGGAGGTCGTAGACCGACAGTTCTACACCTGTCGAGTTCAGTTTCTCGAAGATAGCACATACGCGCCCAAGGGCGTCGGAATCATTATCGTCCACTTGCGGTAGCTCTATAACTGCTACTTGAAAGTGCTGGAATTCATCCAAGTCGGCGTCCCATTCGTCCCGCCATTGACTTCGGAACAGGACGTGGTTGCCAGGATCGTTATCTTTCAGCCAATCATCAAGGCCAAAGAACCATTTACGAAGCTCGTCCGCTCGGAACAGCGTAGTCATAGGAAGGATGCGACGTTGGTACTGAGTCTCCAGTTTGTCCAAACCCGCCATTTCGCCCTTTGGTAGGTCGATAATAACTGCGTCGTTGTCTGGATCGGCATGAAGAAGACCGAGGTCAACGAAGAAGAGGCGGGGCTCGCGCGCATCCTTGAGTTTCACGTCCATAGGAGCGGTAAGAGCATAGAGAAGTGACGTCAGACGCTGCTGCCCGTCCAGCACCAGAAGATCAGGTCGTGGTCCATCAGGGTGTTTCCTTGGACAACCGCGGAGATATACAGGAGCAAAAGGCGGCTTATCCGGATTGCTGCGCAGGAGCAATACTGAGCCGATATAGTAACCCCGCAATATTGAGCGGAGAAGATCTGCTACTTGAGCAGGAGTCCAAACCAGCTCTCTTTGGAAGTCAGGTAGGCAGAGGCTGCCGTCGTAGGCTCTTTGGACCAACCCAATGATCTTCTGCTTGTCTGGATATAGTTCCAATTATCAACACCTCTTAAATTCACTTATCCATGCCTCGAGGCCGCAACTCCCCCTGAAGCGCCTCATTGAGCTCAACTAGCTTCTACACCACTAGTGTTTACCAAATACGTCCGGGTGCTTGGCCAGCACCGCATCCCAATCCTCATCGTGCCCGAACCTTATGACCAAGTAACCTTTAGACAGCATTTGCGCTGACTGGGCGCGGTCACGCTCCTGGCGGTGCGGATAGTCGTGAACGGGGCCATCTATGTAGATTGCTGTTTGCTCGTCGTCATAGAAAAAGTCGGGCCGCGTACTGCACGCCTCAATAAGCGTTTGGCCCCTGGTCGGCAGCCGAAGGTTACGCTCTTCTACGTAGCGAAGCCACTTCTTCTCCAACTCAGAGCCGGCTATCCGCAACAACTCCTCAATATGTTCCTGCTTCGATTTGTGAGCAGGAGCTGTGTCAACACTTGAGCCCGCCCACTGCATGAGCACGTCTCGAATAACTTTACGGTCCAGCAGCCGGTGGTCGCGCTGGTTGCCATAGCTCATCAAGCAGTCGTAGCAGGCTGCCTCACAGTCTTCCTTTGCGCGTGGCGCGTGATGCAGATCCTCTCCCGTGTCCGGGTCGAAGTGGCAGATCTCAAGAGCCTTGCGGGCCATCTCGGCAAAGGCATCCGGATCGTCCAGGAGCCGCTTGAGCACTCCGGCCCCACCCTCAGCCGACTCGTAGATCAGGATGATGCGCCGGTCGTCAGAACTTGGAAGCGGCTCAGTTGCCAACTCGTTATCTTCCAGTTGGTAGAGCACCTGTATCGCACTCTTTACTGCCGCTTGCAAAGAAGCCATCAGCCCGGCATCTACGTCCCCGGTTGGCTGTATCAGAAGGCAGTTGCGGCGATCCTCAACATAAGGGATCACGC
>JADMIH010000201.1 GCA_015478675.1 Chloroflexota bacterium
TGAGGATGATAGCCGGGCTGATAAAGCCGATGGAGGGAACGGTCATTATAGATGGCAAGGATGTGGGGCGTAATCCTCAAGAGGCGCGCCGCCTGCTTGGGGTGCAATCCGACATGACGGGGGTCTACCCGCGCCTCACTTCACGCGAGCAGCTTAGCTATTACGGTCGCTTTTATGGTCTAAAGGGTAAGGAGCTACAAAGCCGAGTGCAGGCCGTTATTGACCTGCTCGGCATGCAGGAGATAGCCGACCGCCGGGCGGAGGGTTTCAGCCGGGGGCAGAGGCAGAAGATAGTCATCGGGCGCGCACTGGTACACAACCCGTGCAACATCATCATGGACGAGCCGACCAATGGGCTGGACGTTATGGCGGTGCGCGAAACACGGCAGACAATCAGGGAGTTCGCGCAGCAAGGCCGTTGTGTCCTCTTTAGCACGCACTACATGGACGAGGCGGAACGCCTCTGCGACCATATCGCCATCATTGTAGGCGGCAAGATAATAGCTTTCGGCACGCCAGCCGCGCTCATGCAGCAAACGGGCAAGCAGACCCTTGAGGACGCTTTTGTGGAGCTTGCGGGCGGTGCGGAAGGAATGCAGCAGAGCGAGTACAGCAGACAATTACAGGAGGCATAAGATGTGGGGGCGCATTACAAATATATGGGGCAAAGAGCTAACTGATAGCCTTCGAGACAAAAAGGCGCTCCGGCAGGCCTTGCTCATACCACTCATCATCGGGATTTTTTACGCCGCTTTCAATCCCTGGATCAACTCGATAGTCACTGCCAAAGCCAAAGAGCCACTCGTTATTCCTGCCCAGGGGATAGAGTACGCAAGCCAGGGTCTGCTCGACGCCTTGAAACAGCAGCAGATAACGCTGCAACCCTATACGGGCGACTTGCAAGGGGCAATCTCCAGGGGCGACAAAGGCGCGGGGCTGATTATCCCCGCAGGCTTCAGCGACAACCTCTCTCAAGAGAAGTCTGCTACCCTTATGCTCTTTACAAATCGCACCTCAGGCGGCATCTTCGGAGGGGGTTTTTCCGCCGACCGGCTGAACCTGGCGCTTAACAGCTACAGCCAGGCTGTTTCAAGCAGCCGCGTGCAGGCTCGCAATATAGATCCAACTGTGCTGTCGCCCATCAACCTGAAAACGCAAGACCTTGCCACCCCTGAGCAGCTCGCCGGGGTATTCGCCAGCTTCACCCTGCCTCTAATCATTGGCACCATCGTGGCGCAGGGCGGGTTGTTTATAGCTATAGACACCACAGCAGGCGAGAAAGAGCGCGGGACTCTCGAATCGCTCCTTATCACCCCTGCCAGCGATGTGGAAGTGCTCACAGGCAAGCTGGCGGCTGTCTTCACCATGACGTGCATACCGATAGTGCTCACCTTCGTGGGCTTCTGGATAACCGGCAATATCTTGCCCGAGTCGATCACTAACGGTGCGAGATTGCCGATAACGGTGCCTATCGGCGCTATCCTGATGAGCCTGCCGCTGGCCCTCTTTGTGGATGTAGTATTGATGATCATGAGTATACGCACCAGGTCGTTCAAGGACGCGCAATCGGCGGCTACGCCTGTTGGCCTGGGGGCGACCGTGCCCGCGATGCTGGCGGCCTTCGTAGCGCCGAGCAGCCTGGCGATGTACCTGATACCGGTCTACGGGCCCGCCGCGCTGGTGAGCAGCCTGGCAACAGGCACACAGATTCCTGCGCTTGCTTTCGTCTACGCGGTGGTTGGCAGCCTGGCCGCAGCCGCTGTAGGCTATCTGATAGCGTTGCGCTTCTTCAACCGCGAGCGAATGCTTTACGGGGTGTAAAGTTTACAGCTATCGGGGATCAGGCGTTAGTAGTGGCCCTTAATCCCTGGCCCTTTCCGCGGCACGTAGCCGAGCTTTTTTAGCTGGCGGCGCACGGAGGGCTCCTCGGCTTCGGGGACTAACAAGATCTCCTTGTCACCGATTCTGGCAAGCTGCACAGCGTCGCGGAACTGGCGGTTATAAGCTATTTCGGCCAGCACAAGCGGGTCGCCTTCGAGCAGCAGTATTCGGCCACAGTCACTCAGCGCATCAAGCTTCTTCTCTATGTCGGAGAGGAAGACGCGCACCGTCTGTGGCAGGTCGGCCTCCGCGATGCCGCTCATAGCTATCAGCGCAAGGCGTACGCTGCCGATGGTAGCGCCATTCTCGGCGGCGTCAAGGATCTTCTCCCGGCTCAAGTGGTAAACAGCCTCGCTCTGAGAGAGCGCTATGCGCTCCAGCAGAGCGCGGTCGTTGGGCATTAGCTTTCTGGGGTCGGTGACTACCAGGTCGAGGTTGGGCAGCACGCGCAAGAGCGGCGGACCGCTCGGCCTCTCTTCAACAGGGGGCGTATAGCTTGTGGTTAGGCCAAGCAGATACGCACCCAGGTTAGTAAGGCGAAATGCCATCAGGCCGTCATAGCGGCTCAAGTAATCTGTATCGAGCCCTTCCAGGCCGTATACCTCGCCGAAGCTATGCGGCGTATCTTCGGGCCGTGTATAGGCGATATCCACCATGCCGAGGGTGGCTGCGTATTCCCAGAGAAGGGCGCGCAAGTAAGAGCCGGTTACCACGTCCCAATACCTCACCTCGTTGTAGCCAAGCCAGCCATACTCAAGGTAAGGGCCTAAGTAAAGGGCACTAGGCTCGCTACGCTCGATTTGGGGGAGCAGGCTCTCGGCCATCATGTAGCGCAGCAGGTCGTCAAAGGCAACCCAGCGTCCTACAGGGCAGCTTTTCAAGGCTGTAACCAGGCTTCGGCGGCGCTCGGCAGGCTTGGTGAGGTGTGCATTGCGCGACTGCTGGCCCTTTATAGCTCTGATACGAGAAAGCTCGTCCAGCAGATCACTCTTGACCCACCGCTCCCAGGCGTCGCGCACCTGCACGGCACCCACTGTGCCTGCGAAGAGCGCCTGGCCGCTTTTGGTCAACTCCAGCTTGCTTCCCTTCGCGCCTGAGGGCGCGGCCCAATTCGCCGCCTGTGCCAGCATCACGAGAGCCAGAGGGCGTATCGCCTCATCGGCCTTCTCGTACTCGCCGTCTATGAAGTAATCGGATATGAGCAGACGTCCGCTGAGGAGGCGCAGCGACCCAAGCGTCGGCAGCCGGGTGGCAGCTCCAACGCTTATCTTGCCTGCCTGCACAAGAGAAAGAAGGGCCATCAGGTCGTGGAAGACAGCAGCTTCTGTGTCCAGCACCACAAGGTCGGCGTTGGGTTTTACTTTACGGGCTTGCTCCAGGGTAGGAGGTTCTTCTTTGCTTGGTATCTGAAAGGGAGGAGGTGGAGAGGACAAAGGGCGAAGGAGGGCCGCCACTTCAGGGGCGATGTAGCGCCCCGTATCCGAGACAGAGGCGAAAAAGAGGTCGAAAGGGGTAGCATTTTGCTTCTTGCGCCCATAGAAGGTGCCGTAGGCGTACTGAGGTTTGGCTGGCCTCCTCACGCTTGGAAACCTGGCTTCCATGGCTTCAGGGTTGTAGACTCCGCCTCTATTATGTACTACCTCGGCGATTACCTCCCTCTGCTGCGGCGTCAACTCCAACCAGAGTCGCCGCACCTCTGCTGGGCTGGTAAGGGCGCCGGCTATCACCTCCACCAGTTCCGCTTTGCGGGTGGGAGCTTTGCCGGGCAAGAGGGCAGCATACCACTTCAGGTCATCGTTGTTCAGAACGTAAAGGCTTTGCTGGAGAGTGGGCAGAGCGGATAGAGCGGTTGATACACGTGTGCGTGCCATCTTTTAAATCGAGCCTCCTTACTGAATGCCTGCTTCCGATGAGAAAGTAATCTGAATAGTTGTTGGAGGTAAGAGCTTCGCATCCGCTCCTATCTTCGATTGCAGCACTCTGTGGTTGTTCGTATCGGCTATATAGAGCCGCGCTTCATTGCCTGATGCCCACACTGAGATACCCCCCGGCTCCCACAGCTCGGTGGGGTCGCCGGAGCCGAGAAGGGTGATGCACTCTTTTGTGGATAGCTCCAGCATCTTTATCTTGTTGTTGTAGGTGTCGGCTATGTAGACTTTGCCATTGTAGCAGGCAACACCCAGGCAATGTTGCAGGCGCACTTGCTTGCCTCTGCCATCTTTATCGCCGAAGTCGAAAAGCCCTTCGCCAAGCAGACTCTGAGTGATGCCGTCGGGGCTGAACTCAGAGGAGCGGACAGCGCTCGATTCGCTATCGGCAAGGAAAAGTAGCTGCTCGTCGGTGGTGAGGCCGCTCGGCTGGGCCAGGGCCGCGCTCAGGTTGGGACCGTCCGTTATATCTTCGCGCCCACTCCCAACGAATGGGTTTACCACGCCTGTAGAAAGTTCCATCCGCCATAGCTGGTGAGCGCCCGCCATCGCGATATAAAGCTGATTATCCATCTCCAGCAGGTCCCAGGGTGAATTGAGAGCGGTGGCAGTGCCGATGCCGCCGGTGCGAGAATAACCCTGCTCGCCTGTGCCCGCCACTGTCTTGAGCGTGTCGGCGTTCAGATCAGCCGCCCTGACAGAGTGATTCTCCGTGTCAGCTATGAACAGTGTATTCTCCTGTAGAGCCATACCTTCGGCATGATTGAGCATAACCTCGGCGAATGTACCGTCGCGGAAGCCCGGCTCACCACTGCCTATCGTCTGCGTAACATTCGCTGATGTGCCATCGCCGCTAACATAGGCGACGAGCACGCGGTTGTGCGCCGTATCAGAGATAAAGAGGCGGCTGCCTGCGGGGTCGGCCAGCACCTTACCTGGAAAAAACAGAGGCGAGTCGCTCGGCGGAGCGGGGTCGGGGGGGAAGTGCATTGGAGCGCGGTCCAGCACACCCGACTGAGCATATACCTGCACGATCTGCCCTATAAGGGCATCGAACTCTTCAAAGGCAAACTCGCCTGAATGCCGGCCTATATACTTGCCATCAGGGCCGACCAGCACCACTGTCGGCCATGACTGCACGTTATAAGCCCTCCAGGTGCGGAAGGCGCGGTCGTTCACCACGGGGTGAGTAACGCCAAGCCTGCGAGTGGCCGCTCGGATGTTATCCGTGTCTCGTTCGGCGATAAACTTGCCGGAATGAACCCCTATCGCTACCATTTCGCTCGCGTACTTCTCTTCAAGCCTGCTCACGGCAGGCAATATATGCACGCAGTTGATTCAGCCATAAGTCCAGAAGTCGAGCAGGAGGATTTTGCCGCGCAGGTCGGCGAGGGTGAGAGGGTTGCCGCCGCTGTTTATCCAGTCGAGGCCTGTGGGGAACTGGGGGGCAGGGTATGCGCCCAAAAGATCGTTTACCATCGTGTAAATAGCCTTTCATCAATCCTCGGTTTCGAGGACAGATAGCAGTTGTGGGAGGGAAACGCTATATCTGTACTGCACAGACATATGCCCATCGTCGAACTCTTCGTAGGTATGAGGCACTTTGAGATTGCCGAGGAGCCGCGACATTATGCGGGCGCTGAATTGCAGGTTAAATTCGTCGCGGCTGCCGCAGTCCATATAGAGGAGGCGCAAGCGGCGCAGGTTATCAGCGTAGCTGGGGGCAAGCACAATGGGGTCGAAGCGCAGCCAGCGCGACCAGACATCCTCTTTTATCTCGCATGTATATGTGTCTAGGGGCAAGTCTATGCCCAGGAAGCTGTCGGGGCCTGGCGAGTAGCAGGCCGACATCGCCAGCATGTTGAGGACATCGAAATCGTCAGATCCTTTTTTGGCTTTGCCCTCAAAGGCGGCCCACCACGCCTCGAGGCCACCAGCGCGGTTGATTACATTGCAGAACTTGGGGAACTCGGGCTTGTAGCAGAGCTCGAAGTACATGTCTCCGCTGTGGCAGGCGAGCGCACCAAAGACGTCAGGGTGGCGCATCCCCAGCATGAAAGCGCCGTAGCCGCCGCTCGATTTGCCGAAGATGCCTCGCGCCTCAGGAGATGGTACAGTGCGGAAGTGGCCATCAACGAAGGAGATAATCTCCTCTACAACGTAGTCCTCGTACCGCCCAACGGCAGCCGAGTTGACATACTGGCTCCCGCCCAGGCGCGTGAAGCAGTCGGGGAGGACCACTATGGCGTGAGGCATGCCGCCGGCATAAAGCTGCTCAAGGCGGCGAGGCATATTAGGCTGCCAGGCGTCCCAGTTGAGCATACCGAGGCCGGAGCCTGTGAAACCCGCAAGGCCGTAAAGCACAGGGTAGCGCCGCGAAGCTGCGGGGTCGTAGCCCGGCGGTAGAATAACGGGGAGCTCGCGCACGGCAGGGTCGCCCAGCGGGTTGCCCTCCAGCACCTTGCCAGGCACCTCCGCCATCTGCACCATAGCACGCTCCCTCATAACGGCTCTCCTGACTGACAGAATATAAGCCATTATAGCGGCCCCACTCGCCGGGGCGCAACCACAGAGAGTTGGCCCTGTAGTGTGAGACTGCTCACCTAGAGAGGATTGTTACAGTTGCCCCGCCAGCATGAGGGTTGACCGGCTAGGGAGTGAGAGTGGGCGAAGGGATAGGAGTGCCATTAGGGTCGAGCCATTGGCGAGTGGCGAGGTCGAATGTGTAGGTGATCGGAGGCGTGTGGTCTCCTGCGACAAGGGTAAAGAGTGTGCCGTCTACAGAGGTGATCATTACGGCTCCCACCTTATCTG
>JADMIH010000202.1 GCA_015478675.1 Chloroflexota bacterium
CGAGTTGCTCAGTGCTCGGCTCTCACCGCTCGTTGTGCTCAAGCTCATCTACTAACCTCTGAGGCCGGGCGGCGTTTGCGGTGGCCTCAGCGTACGTGTAACCACTGTTGCGTAGATAGCTGAGAAGGGTGGTATTGATTGAGATGTGGAAGCGCACAAAGCCCTGCCGGGCAATATCATATTCCGAGAGGGAGCCGGTTGCGGGCGCGGTATCGCTCGGAGTGGGCAGGCGCTGACGCTTGAGGCTATCACAGAGGCTGCTGAAAGCTTCGTCTATTTCCGCCGTGGGTGGTTCGCCCCCCGAGCCACTTGCCAGAGGCAGATGGAGGGACGAGCCTAGAGTATATAAGAGGAAAAAGAGGCTGTCCTCAAGCGCACGCACGCGTGGGTCCTCGCTCCACTCCTTACCCTCACCTCCCGCCATTCCATAGCGCAGCGTGCCGACAAGGTTCTGCACAACCAATAGCACACGCAGAAACGAACGCTCAACCTGCGCAGGGTGCCCATAGTGGAGCACGGGGAGGCGGCGGTGCGCCTCGGCAAGCGAAAGCAAGTCAATATTTATATTCTGTACAAGGCCGGCAAGGGCGCCAAAGTTGCCTTTACGCAAATAGCGCGCTAAGAGAGGCAGCCCGCTCACCTGCCCCGCCGTCTCTTCGTTCAGCAGCACAGCGAGCACCCCATTGCGCTGGAGCACAGGGTAAAGCTCCAGCACATAAGCAATGCTCATAGAGATGACGGCTATGCCGCTAAAGCCCTCAACAGTCGAGACGAAGCGCAGCAAAGGCTGAACAGGTTGGAAGTCGCCATAGCCCACAGTGCCGAGCGTCTCACCACTGAAGTAGAAGGCATCTCCCCAACTGGGATTGGTAACGCCCACTGGCAGACGAAAGACCCCTGGCACTCCTATCCAGGCGGAGTAGATCAACCCGAAGGAAACCACCAGCAGGCCCACCCAGGCAGCCACCAGAGCCACAATCATCGTCGGCACAGCCAGCCCCAGAAAGCGATGCCGCGCTCGCCCGTGCATCGGCGTCGCCACCAGCCGCATGAGTCGCCACAATGCAGTTTGCAAGCGGCTGCTAAACGGACTTTCGGCCTGCGGGTGCAAGACAGTCAAGAAGACGTCAAAGAAAGTAAGGGCAATCAATAAAGCGCCCAGCAATGTAATCGCAAGCTGAAAAGACATAACTCAAATGCCAGGGAACAGGGGACGGCTACTAATCTCCATCCCCAGTCTATAGTAGTTCCATGATCTTCTTCAGGGACTCGTTGATTTCCAGGCCATCAGTGTTGACCCGCACCGCGTCGGGGGCGAGGCGCAACGCCCCGGCGTCACGGTTCATATCCAGGTCGTCGCGGTGTGCTATCTCAGATTGAACCTGATTGTAGTCAACCGCGTGTCCGAGCGCTTTCAGCTCGTCAAAGCGGCGGCGCGCCCGCTCTGCGAGCGAAGCGTCAAGGTAAATCTTAAGGTCAGCATCGGGCAGGACCACCGTAGTAATGTCGCGCCCCACCATTACTACAGGACCACGACTTGCGATGCGGCGTTGCATACGTACTAGAGCGGCGCGTACATCAGGCCAGGCCGCGATCCCCGACACGACAGATTCTACCTCCGGCTTCCTGATCTCCCATGTTACGTCCTCATCACCTATCATAACTGTGTATGATCTGCCATCCCTTTTTCCCGGAGCGGGGCGCTCAATGTGAACAGGCAACTCTTCGGCAAGAGCGGCCAGCAGAGGGCCGTTAGTTGTCGAGATACCGAGCCTGAGAGCAGCCAGGGCAACCGCACGATACATAGCCCCGGTATCAAGAAAAAGATAGTGCAGCCGTTCGGCCAGCAGCCTGCCTATAGTGCTTTTACCGGCGCCCGCTGGGCCGTCGATAGCTATCGTCTGGGGCAGATTGTGCGCTCCCGTGGGCGGTTGCGACTGAGAGCTTCCTGCATCGCTACTGCTTGCCGCCTCACCTGTGCGACCCTCTTCTGCCGCCATGCTCGCTCCTTTGTTTTTCTCTCTTCGTTGATGGCTGCTCTCCGCTTCTCCTATCAGGTTTCACTTCCCGTCGAGAAGTCGGCGGCTGGCCCGCTTTGGGAGCGCCAGGTTTGCCCGTAACCCCGGCAACGCGCCTTTCAGCAGGCTCTCGCCTGGGGCGCTCTAACGGCAGGCCCACTGCTTTACGTAAAGCGTGAACCTCATGTACAGCCAGCACGCGCCATTTGCCCGTCTCCAAGCTGCCCAGCGTTATCGGTCCAAAACGCACGCGCTGCAACTCGATCACGGGGTGTCCCACCGCTGATGTCATGAGGCGAACCTGCCGCTTACGGCCCTCGTGGATAGTGATACGCAGCCACGTATCGCTCCCCTTCTTGCCAACTTCTTCTACCCTGGCAGGAGCAGTCCGCTCCCCTTCGATCTCGATTCCTTCGCGCATCGCACGTTGGGCGAGCTCGCCCGGCCTCCCCCTCACCAGAACGCGGTACTCCTTTTCTATGCCGTAGCGCGGGTGCGTGAGGCGGAAAGTCAACTCCCCATCGTTGGTAAGGAGCAGCAGCCCCGTGCTATCGAAGTCCAGCCGCCCTACAGGGTAAACACGCGCCATAACTTTCGCGGTGGAGGCTTTGCCATCCGGTGAGGCTTCTTCAGCCACATCTGTACCTTGCACGAGGTCAATTACCGTACGCCTGCCGTGCGTGTCCCTGGCGGTAGACACCACACTCCCCGGCTTATTCAGCGCGATGTAGACATGCTCTCGGGCGACATCGCCCGACTTCGGCGCCGGCAGAGGACGGCCATCCACCTCGATCTTGTCCTCAGATGTGTTGGCCTGCACGCCCATCTCGGTTACGACTTTGCCATTCACCCTCACGCGTCCTGTGGCTATCATCTCCTCGGCGGCGCGTCGAGAGGCTATTCCCGCCTGGGCGATTATCTTCTGCAAGCGCTCGGATGTCGCGGCTTGCCCGGCTCGCCCTCCTCTTTTCGGTGAGCTCTTCATTCTCCCTCGTTCGCCACCTCTGGGTTATTGCTGTTATGTGGTAGGAGCTTTACCTTTGATATACGCAGGCCGTCGAGGGCTTCCACGCGTAGAGTGTAGCCGCCGGCGGTTACTTCGTCATGCAGCTCAGGCTTGCGGCCCACTTTCTCAAAGACATACCCGCCTATGGTGTCAGCTTCACTCTCGATAGAAAGGCCCAGGACTTCGTTAACATCGTCAATCGGTAAAAGACCGTCCACGATCGTGCCCTCTGGGGTATAGATAATATCAGGATTCTCCTCGCCAGGCTCGAACTCATCGCGAACTTCGCCAACGATCTCTTCTATTATATCCTCTAGGGTTACGACGCCAGCCGTGCCGCCATATTCATCCACCACAACAGCCATGTGCATCCCCCCCTGGCGCATCCGCATCAACAACTCATCAACGTCCAGAGTTTCAGGTACCGACTGTATAGGGCGCATAAGCGACTGAACGTTGAACTGTACAGTGCCGCTGCCTTGCCCACCCGCGAACTGCCTCTCTCGCTCCGCAAGGAGAGCGAACACGTCTTTTATGTAAAGTACTCCCAATATACTATCTAGATCGCCTTCGTAGACTGGGAAGCGGCTATGCTTGTACTCTGACATAACGGTTATTACCTCGTCGAAGCTGGCATCTATGGGGACACCGGTTACTTCGGTGCGTGGGTGCATGACCTGGCGGGCGGTGAGGTCGCCAAAGTCGAAGACCCTGCGCAATATAACCTCTTCCTCTCTGTCCAGCACGCCCGCTTTCCGGCTTGAGACCACCAGCATCTCAAGCTCCTCCACCGAATAGATATTCTGGTGTTCAGAGCCGGACGATACACCAACAAGGCGCAACACCGCATTGCTCAGCAGGCTCACCAGCCAGATCAAAGGGCCAAAGATAAAAACAAAGATGTTTAGCGGCCTGATGAGGAGCATTACTGTAGCTTCCGCACGCTGCCGAGCTATAATCTTGGGCACGATTTCCCCCAGGACGATCTCAAGCACGGTGACTATCAGAAAAGAAAGGGCATAAGAGACGCTTGCCGCAGAGACGAAGGCGGTAAAGGGAGAGATCGCCAGGCCGAGAGGCGTGATAAATATTTCCGACAGCACAGGCTCGCCCACAGCGCCAAGAGCCAGCGTAACAAGGGTAATCCCAATCTGGACAGCTGCAATATAGCGGTCGAGGTGTTCGATTGCATGCTTCACACTCTGAGCAACCGAACTGCCTTCGCTTATAAGCTGCTCGATACGAGTTTTGCGTACGCTGACAATAGAGTACTCACTGGCAACAAAAAAGGAAGCAGCGAAAATGAGTAGAAGTATTGAAGCTAAGCCAAGTAACATAGATTTGGATTGGTTAAAAGTTGCGCCGGCGCGCCATAGCGCCTGAGTCGTTGAGGGCAGAGGCTTCTCAATAAGCACTTTCCAGACCGCCAGGCAGAACCGCCCCTAACTCACCCAATGTTACCTTTCTGTAACGAATACGTCAACCAGGCGAGAGTGGGTGAGCGTTCAGAGTAAGGGTGGAGCAAGCTTCTGGGGGTAACTGTACACCCTCACAGATACCCCAAGGAAATTGCTCCACCTCAACTCTGAACAGTTACCCACACGTGCTCGTTTGACAGCCAGGCACCCGGCTGGTATAATTCTTGTGCGCTTTTCGCACCGTATCTCTGGCGTCGGTGGGCGATAGTCGCGGCGAGGTAGCTCAGTGGTAGAGCAGGGGACTCATAAGCCCTTGGTCGGCAGTTCAAATCTGCCTCTCGCCACCCACTTTAGAACCCGGGTTCTAAGCTCTGATGTGAAAATAGGCACGTTTTCATCCCTGGCGGTGACCAGACAGGGTCATCCTGTCTTTGTACAAAATGAAAGAGTGACTGTGATGGGCGTACGCTTCCACAAGAGCAAACGACTACTACCTGGTGTGCGGGCTAACGCGAGCAAGGGTGGGCTGGGACTGAGCTTCGGGCTCCGAGGTGTACGCCACAGCATTGGTCCCGCCGGACGCAGAACTACGGTAAGTATACCAGGCACGGGTATCTCTTATGTCCAACAGCACAAATTATCGCTGGGTGGTACTACCAAGCGCTTAAGCTGCCTATCAACGGCCGCAGCCATCGTGTTATGGAGGAGGGCATGGTTGATATTGCTCTTGGGACTGGTGGTTCTGTGGCTTCTCTCAAGGTAGTCACCAGCCGATAGGTGCAGCTTTGCACCTATGCACAGGCCTTATTTATCTATCTGAGTATACCTGGCAGTTAGTTGTTAGCGTAGTAACCTCGTGGCCCAGTAAAGATATTCAACATGAGCCGAGCCATCATGTTACTCTTGCCCTCCTAGGCCCTCAGAGCAGCGTCAAGGGCTACTCCGAACGGGCTTATGCGCTGCAACAGACGAATGTGACAGCCTTACCAACCGCTGCCCCTGTTATCGTTGGGGGTACGACTCACCTTCGGGCAACCTCGTATCTCTATTTGCATTCCACAGCAGGTGGTAAAATTGGTTATGCAGATAACCTCAGCCACAGAAGCCTCTCGTAAATGAGCAATCGTGAAGGGACCGCTTCTAACGACCTGGCGCGCCGTGTGCTGGCGGCACAGCGGGTCGGCCTTGATACCTTACTGCTCCACGAACCCCTTGTGGTTGGCGTGTCGGGCGGAACCGACTCTCTTGCGCTACTGCGCCTGCTGGTCACACTGCGGGGTGACAGTGCCGCCAAAACTTTGCACGTTGCCCATCTCGATCACGGCTTTCGAGGAGCAGCGGGGGCGGCAGACGCCTGCTTCGTAGAGCAAATCGCGCGCGACTGGGGTATCTCTAGCACAATGGCGAGCTTTGATGTGCCGGAGTACGCCCGCAGGCACAACATGTCGGCAGAAGAGGCGGCGCGACTGGTGCGATATTCTTTCCTGGCCACTGTTGCCCGGCCAAGACAGGCAACAGTGGCGGTCGCCCACAACGCGGACGACCAGGCCGAAACAGTGCTTATGCACATCTTGCGCGGCTCAGGGCTGAGTGGCATTGTGGGGATGCAGCCGCTCAGAGAGGTGCCTGCTCGCTCCTACGAGAGTTTACTTTCATCTGATCATCAGGGCGAGCTTCAGGGAAACAGCACAACAGTCCAGATATACAGGCCGCTCCTCCATATCTGGCGTGAAGAGCTCGCTGCCTATTGCGAAGAGCAAGGCCTCAACCCGCGTGTTGACGCCACCAACAGCGATTTATCTTACCGGCGCAATCGAATTCGGCATGAGCTGATCCCCTACCTCACAAGGGAATATAGCCCGGCAGTCAAGGCACATCTGACCGATCTAGCGGAGTTGGCAAGCGCAGACGAACGGCTGATAAAGCAAATAGCTGACACGAAATGGGAAGAGATCGCTAAAGTTGATGATCAGGCAGGCGTCGTGCTCTTCAATACGGCGGATCTCGCAAATCTGCCGGAGAGCTTAGGCCGTAGAATCGTGCGTAAGGCGCTGGGGCTGCTGGGCGGTACTCTCGACGG
>JADMIH010000393.1 GCA_015478675.1 Chloroflexota bacterium
GCCTCGCGCTGCAAGAGCGTCCTTACAGCCTCCAGGAGGCCTGAGAAGTCGTAAGCGTTGGTGTCCTGGCCGCCAAGGTCGTCTCTGCGGCGGACCAGGCTCAGGTAGCCTGCTCTCACCAGTTCCGCTTTGATGTTATGCAGTTGCACGCTGCTGTAGCCGGTCACGGTCGCCATGCGCCTGATGCTGGGGTAAGGGAGCGATGTGTCCCACTGGAATGAGAAGATATAGGTGATGAACCACACATGCTGTGGGGTGAGGGCCAGGATAGACTGGTGCGTGAATATGGCACGGGGCACCGCGGTCACACCATGCCTGGCTATCACGCGCCCGTAGCGGGCAACGAAGCTCGAGTCCAGCTGTCCCAGTTCAGTCTGGTCCGGCGCCGGCCCCTCGACTCGGATAGCGTTCGTGGGGGGCGGCTCTGCCGCCAGTACTTTCTCAAGCCGTGCGAAGAGGCCTGAGAAGTCGTAAGCGTCGGTATCCCGGCGCTCTCGCTCTCCGTACCGGGCGTACACCTCGAGGAGCCCTTTCTGGCACAGGCCACTCTTCATACGGCGCAGATGCCGCTCGCTGATGCCCGTGCACCTCTCCATCTTCTTGAGGCTTGGGTAGGGCAGGTCCTCGTCCCACTTGTGCGATAGAATATAGGAGACGAACCACACCTGCTGTGCCGACAGCTTCAGCCTGCCTTGATAGTGGTACAACGCCGAAGGGAGCGCGGCGATCCCGTGAGAGAGGATCACTCGCCCAAAACGAGCGGCGAAACTGGTGCCTGCTCGCTCCTGAAGCTGCCCGGGCTGGGGAGCCTTTGGTGGCCCGCTCCGTTGCGATGCACCGCCCTGTTGTGGGCCGGGCGGCAGCAGTCGCGTATCTTTGTTTGAAATTTGTGGCATGAAAAACCCTCCACCCCTTGACTTTTGTGGAGGGCCGTGCTACAATATGCCTGCCAAGCAAATTGAGCTGGTGACCCTCCCGCCAAGAGGTTCATCTAGCAATCGAGATTTCCAAAACCTGATTGTTCAAGCAATCGGGTTTTTTGTTTGTCTGCGACTGCCTTATATTTCTGTAAAGGCGTACGCGCTTTGCGTTCTTAGCTTCTGCTTACAGTTGCTCCTGTTGTAAGATGACCCGGTCGCGAGGTGCCACCCCCGTTTCCAGGCATGCGCCATATGACCATCCCTGCCGGGGATGGTTGGTGCATCTAACTTATAGCACATCCTTTCGGGCAAAAGCAACGGGGTTGTACACATCCTTATGTCTACCTTGCTCTCCTTTTTCTCT
>JADMIH010000203.1 GCA_015478675.1 Chloroflexota bacterium
TACCCCAAGAAGATTGCTCCACCCCTAACCTGAACAGTTACCCGCCTTCAGCGGGTTGACACTCCAGAGAAGCGCATGCTATCATCGTTGGGCATACACGCTATACATTACAGGAAGGTTTCTTATGAAGATTGGCCCTAACGACCTGGTGTTGGACGTGGGGAGCGGGCATAGCCCGAACCCACGCAGTGACATTCTTTGCGACAGATATATCGAAGATGATACAGAGCGCGGGGGCGCTATACACATTGACCGCCCGCTCATTGTGGCCGATGGTCACAACCTACCCTTCAAGGACAAGGCATTCGACTATGTGATTGCCTCACACATTATAGAGCATATGGACGACCCCGCGCGTTTCTGCTCTGAGTTGATGCGCGTGGCGAGACGTGGTTTTATAGCTTCGCCTACTGAGCTTGCCGAGCACATGTTCTACTGGTCTTTTCACAAATGGTATGTAAACAAGGTCGGCAACAAGCTAGTGCTCCACCCCAAGGTGAATGTGCCCAATGTTTTTGGCGAGCTTTTCGACTATCTTTACGAGTACAATCCGTGGTTCGCTCGCTTCCACCGCTCCGTGCCTGATATGTTCTGGATGGAGTATGAGTGGGACGGCATGATTCAGATCGAACTCCGCGACCGCTCGCCGCTCAACCTGGAAGACCCTCGCGCCCTCAAGAGGATGACGGCGCCTCGTGAGTCGCCTCTGACATCGCTCAAACGAAGCGCCGTGACGGTCGCCGATGAGTTCTTACCGAAGGCCGGACATGACCTTATCACGAAGATGCGCCGCCGGAAGCGTGCACCCGCCCGTAAAGTAAACCTCGAAAGTATTCTTGCTTGCCCTGCCTGTGGCGGCGACGTAAAGATGTTGCGCGACGCGGTCAAATGCACCGATTGCGGGCGCACTTACCCGATAGAGCGCGGCTTCCCGATGATGCTCCTCGACCAGGAGATGCGCAACAGGCCCGAAGACGGCGCCTCTCGCGTTCGCGAAGCTGCGGCCACTGGAGGGGCAAGGTAGAAGGTAGCAGATTTTACTCTGCTTCGCAATCATGAAAACTGTGGAATTGTACATTGTTGCCTTGCTTTGCCTGCTGGCGATCACCCTTGCCTCTTGCGGACCGGAGACGCCAACTCCTCTGAAACCTGCTCCCTCAGTGGTTATCTCACCGACTGTTGTTTTGAGTTCGCCCAGGCCTGTGCAGGCTACCAGCACTCCCACTTCTGGGGTCACAACCGTGGCTACGGGCACATCTACGCCGCTGATTACGCCTATTCCTGCCGGCACACCGCCGACGATGAGCATTACTACCGAAACGGCGCAGCCTGCAATCTATACTACTCCCGGTACTGCTCCTACTGTAGTTGTTAACCCGGGCATCAATATAATCAGGCAGCAATATGACGACGCTCTTGCGAAGTGGCGTTCCCAGAAGATCGAGGCGTATGAAGTGGTGGTACAGTACTCGTCGTTCTCGCCCTACGCAGGTACATGGGACCTCAGGGTGAACGGCGGCCAAATTAATGTAGTTAGCTACTCAAAGGATGGCGTCACGCCTATCACACCTGTCGCGCCCACAACCGGAGACACCCTCAACTTTCTCACCGTAGACGCTCGCTTTGCGGTGATAGAGCACAGGCTGACTGCTCTGCAACTTCTGGGAGTAGACGCAGAGGTTGATTACGTGGTAGCGTTCGATCCGACCCTGGGCTACCCGATCTCTATCGAGATCAAGCAGAAGCCCGGAGTAGCGCGTTCCGATGTTGAAAGCAAGACGGTGGTGAAGAGCCTCGCCATCCTCAAGCAAGGCGGCCCAGGTGCACCACAGGCGACATCTAGCGTCACTTCGCAGGCAACCGTAACGGCGACGGCGACGCAGCAGGCGACGCGGCAGGCTACTGATGTTGCTACGTCGCAAGCTGCTATCACGGCCGTGGCCACGGCTGCGCCTTAGGGCGGGTCATGAAGCTGCGTAGGGATTAGAGACGATAGATGAGATTATGGCACCCGGCGGGTGGTCTATAGTCTCATTTACCGCGCCTTTGTTACATAACCTCCAAGAATTTATGCTGTACACAGCGCTCCAACCAAATTACCCTTCGCCTTTGGCCTCTCACACGTCCTATCTCCAGCTCGTGGTTGTTCCTGGGGCATCACCTGAGATTGGGCCACTCCTGTTGGTCTTTCTCGTGGCGCTACTCTTCTCCGTCCTTGCTACTCCAATGCTCAGGCGGCTGGCGCACCGCTACAATGTGCTTGATGAACCTTCCACACGTAAAATCCACACCAACCCGGTGCCGCTCCTGGGCGGCGCAGCTATTTATCTTTCAGTGATAGTCGGTCTTGTAGTCTTCGGGCAGTTCGGCTATGTGCAGCAGATCGCCACCATCCTGATCGGCGCAACCCTCATGTCTATGTTCGGCGTCTGGGACGACAAGTGGGGGCTGCGCCCTTTAGCCAAGCTCTTCGGCCAGATACTTTCCG
The DNA here is from genome assembly GCA_015478675.1 of Chloroflexota bacterium. Next base: position 2,489 of record JADMIH010000203.1, read on the forward strand.
CCTCTATACTCTTCTTCTCAGGCGTAAGCGTGCAGTTCTTGCACAACAACATTCTCAACTACATCGCCACCGTCGCCTGGATAGTGACTATCACCAACGCCTTCAACTTGATGGACAACATGGACGGGCTTGCGGGGGGCATAGCTGCTGTTGCTGCTGTCTTTTTCTTCTTAATCGCCACCCTTACAGGACAATACCTGGTAGCGCCCCTTGCCGCTGTTATACTGGGTGCATGCATTGGCTTTCTCTTTTACAACTTCAATCCCGCCTCGATCTTCATGGGCGACACAGGCTCGCTCTTCCTCGGCTTTATGCTTGCAGCCGTTGGCGTCAAGCTGCGCTTCCCACCACCCTACAGCCAGGACATAGTCACCTGGATGGTGCCTGTGCTCGTGCTCGGCGTGCCTCTTTTTGACACTGTGCTCGTCACTTTATCGCGCCTCCGACGGGGCGTACCTATCAGTCGCGGGGGCAAAGACCACTTCTCTCACCGTCTGGTGGCCCTGGGCCTCACGCGCCGCGAATCGGTGCTCGTCCTTTACCTGGTGCAGGGTGCGCTTGGGGTGGCGGCTCTAGTTGTCATGCAGGCCACTATCCTCGAAGGGTACATACTTGGATTTGTGATCTTTATCTGTGCTATCGTTATGGCATACAAACTTGAGCAGCTTGACCTCTCGGAGACCAACCCCGCCCCTCCCGGCGCACCTGCTCCTGTTCGTCTCTCCGCCAGATTCTCAAAGGGACGTAAATGAGCTTGCCTGCGCACGACCCTCGAGCCGAGCAACTCACCGCGCCACGCCAGGTGAGGGCCACACCAGCCTATCAGGAGCAACCTGGCCGAATACGCGCCGTATTCCTCGATGCCGGTCTCACGCTGATCTACTCTGACCTGCCTCTTGCCGAGCGCATCTCAGCCATAGCGAGCGAGCGTGGTTTTCCGCTTTCACCCCAGGCCGTTGCTGCGGCCATGCCCCTGGCGCAAGCCGACCTTTTCAAGGCGCACCGCGACGACCCTGACCTGTGGTCGTCCGATGACCGGGTACACCAGCTCTGGCTTGGTTTTTATCGCTCTGCCCTTCATTACACCGGCATTGATGGCGCGAGCCTGCTGGCAGGGCACTGCGCAGATGCGCTATACGCTGAGTTCAATGCTCCCGGCGCGTGGAAGCTTTATCATGATGTTCTACCCACCCTTGAGGCACTTCACCATGAAGGTTACATAATCGGAGTAATCTCAGACTGGTCGAGCAATCTCCCAGCCGGCGTCCTGCTGCCTCTAGGAATAGGCAGCCACGTCAACTTCATGGTGGTTTCAACTATCGTGCGGCACGCCAAGCCCGGCCGGGACCTTTACCGTGAGGCGCTTGCCAGAGCGGGCGCGGCTCCCCACGAAGCTGTACATGTCGGCGACAACTACATCAACGACATCCTGGGGGCCAGAGGAGCAGGTATCCGGGGCATATTCCTCGACCGCGATAACCGCCATACGGCTCCTCTAGATTGCCCGCGCATCACAACTCTAGCAGAGTTGCCCCACTTGCTGGCACGGCTCCCTGAAGTGCGGTAATAATTGCGCATGCAGCTTCCTTTCGTGGCAAGGTCCCATCCTGATCCATATCTACCTGCTTTTTGTTGCAGCAAGCTCGATTGTCCCCTACATTCGTGCAGGGCGAACTCCCATCCCCCTGGCTCCCTTTCCACAGGCAAAAGGGAATAGATTAGAGCAAACCAGAGTAATAGCTTCACATGAGGGAGCTATTTTCCGCGCCAGCTAGCCACCATTGACTTTACAGCCGCCGCGTAGCTAGGAGGGTCATTATTGTCGCCATAGGGGGCATAAACCGGTACTATCGCGTCTACCGTCTTCAGCTGCCAACCGTCAATATAGAGTTCCTTGATTAGCTTGTACCAATCTTCGACGCCGCTCGCCCAGCTACTGTAACTCCTGTAGCCTTCGTAATTGTCGTAGCCTTCCGTCCATCGTATATTGCCGATAGATTTGGTGAAGCGAGCTACCCCTCTCGTGCCGCAGCCGCTCTCATGGACGAAGAATGCCAGGGCATAGGCGGGATCGATCCCGTACTTGACGCCAAGATCATAGATTGTTTGCCCCAGGCCAACGGCGGGTGAGCCATATTGCGTCAGCACGCGCTCAATCTGGCCTACACTGATGCTCGGCGCAGCCATGAGGAGGTAGCTCTCTGCCGGGGCAAGTGACGGCTGGGCGGCCTGGGGCGCCGCCTGATGCTGCTCCCCTGCTTGCGATGCGCTCTTTGACGTGTCTATCAAGGGGACCGCAGCTTCGGTGCCTGACACACCTTCTGCCATCTCCGCATAACCACTTATCCTTAGCAATCTGTTCCCCTGTGCTGCCAGCAGAGGAGTGAGCATTCCGATTGCAACCGCGACGCTCACTCCAATCGCCAAAGCCCACTGCCAACTTGCAGGCTGCTTCCCAGTCGCGCTCTGTAGAGGCGCTTCCCTGTACGGCGCGACGTTCGCCCCCGGCACCGGCGTCAGTTGGCCACGCGGCTCCTGGGCTTGCATCGCGGAGAGGGTGCGCTGCCTGTAGCTCCCGGTTGTGCTCAGATTCCTGCGGGCTTCGCCCATAAGTCTGAACGCGCCGGTGCTGTCACGCGCATCTCTTCCGGCCTCATCTAGCTCAGGAAGGTAGTCAGCAACCGCGTAGGCTGCCCGGCTCACTTGCTGCTCTCCTGCGGCGCGCCGCTTGTTGCTCCCGTCCCAGGCGTTACGGACGCTTTCTCAAGCGACTTTTGCAACGCTGCACGCTCCTCAGGAGTAATCAGCTTGAAGGAGGTGCCGTCGTTGAGATAGATAAGCTGTTCGTTCTTGACTGACACCACGAGGTCGGGCTTGCCATCGCCATTCACGTCCTGCGCGGCGGCTTGCACCGGTGTCAGGTCCTCACCTTGTCCAAAGAGGTATGGGCCCACTATGGTGGTAGTCTTGGTGCTGTCGCCACCGGGCAGCTCTAGCACAGTCACTCGGCGGTTCAAGTTCATCGCCACAAAGTGCGTCGGAGCGCCCGCGGCTTCCCCATGCCCCACGTATGCGTCCATCTGGAAGGTGCGCGGGCGGCCATACTGCAAGTCGTCCAGCTTGACCTGGGTCCACTCGACGGCTGCGCTTACGGTGCCGTAGAGGACGAGGGCGCAAAGCAGGCCGCCCGCCACTATGCCGACGGCTCTTGCTTGAACGCCCCTCGGCTCGCCCTGTGCGCGGCTTTTCTCCCGCCGTCTCTCTTTTTGAGGCGCGGCGACCCGCGATGGCTGCGGCTCGGTCTGCCTGAGGGGAGCCTCCCTGGGCCGTGTTGGGACAAAGACCTCGCGACGTGGGGCGGGCATCGCTCTCAACTGGGGAGTAGGAGCGAATAGCTCCTCCTCCTCAAGGGCCTCCAGTGGCAGCCAGTTATCGCGGCTGCGACCCCGCTCGTCCGCCTCGTCCCATCTTTGTGCTCGAGCGTTCGCCCCACTAGACCGTGTGTAAGCCATCTCTCTATTCCTCCGTATGTCTCTAAATCAACTCGGACAAGTCTCTTGCCCAGGAAGCAGGGATTAGTGACTCACTTTCCTAAACCGCTACTTCCTGAGCCTTTATCCCAGGCCCATTAGTTCGCCGATAGATAGGGGAGGGCCAGCAGTGCGCAGTGCGAGCGAAGCAGCCTCCCCATGAAGGAGTTCGGGTCGGCAATTGCGTCTGATTCGTCCCTGGTTGCTACCACAAAGACCTCCTCCTCTGGAAGGTTGATCAGCAGTAGAGATGGAACTGTACGCTTGATGAGCTTGCGCGGTGCGTTTTCCTCTGCCCAGTGCGGTGCGCTTGCATAGGCGAGCCGCTTACCATAGTTCGATTGCATCTTGTCGCCTCCATATCAGCTATGAGAACTTATGTTCTGATTACCTGAACACTATAGTTTAGAACAGGTGTTCGTGTCAACCCACTTTTCCACCAACTTTCGATCAATTTCTAGAACAACTTTGAGGAGGCGCCTGCTCGCTGTGTTACAATCT
>JADMIH010000204.1 GCA_015478675.1 Chloroflexota bacterium
TAAGATCGAGCGGTCAGGCACACGAGATATGCGGGGCAACGACTCGTCCCCCACTGCCCCATGCTGCCACGTGCCTTTAATCCCGCAGTCTTGCAGGCAAAGCCTGGAAAGCTGTAGCCTACCGCGCCCTACCGCGCCCTGCTGTTTCGGGCTGTGCCCTGGAACCTTTTATCTTAACGATATCTTAGTAATCCCCCCACACTATCGTTAAAGTTCGCACTCATAATGAAAGCATAAGGACGGCTCGGGATAGTGCTCGAGTTCACGTCCCATGTTACGCAACAGTCGCCGACGCGCTCACCACGCGCTACCTACAATTGAACTAACGCACAAGGAGAGACCAGCCATGCCCGGTTACGTCACGAATATTGAGGAAGAAACCATAAACAATAAACACTTCAGAAAGGTCCTGTTTACGGCACCGCACAGCCAGTTAGTGGTGATGAGCCTCAACCCAGGAGAGGAAATTGGAGAGGAGATACACGACCTGGACCAGTTCATTCGCATCGAGACGGGCCAGGCCGAGATAATACTGGGCGATGAAGCTCACCGCGTCAGTGACGACTACGTTGCAGTCATTCCCGCTGGAACCAGGCATAACGTGGCCAACATCTCTCGCACTGAGCCGCTGAAGCTCTACACTATCTACTCTCCTCCTGAACACGAACCTGCCACGCTGCACAGAACTAAAAGGGAGGCTGACGAAGCCGAAAAAGTGCACAGATCAGATGAACTGGATCGTAGGTTGCAAACGCCGGCGTGACCTCCTGCGCTTGGGCATAAGGGCCAAATGTTGGAGCTAGACTCCACCGGCTCAATTGCTGGCAGCATGATTCTTGTCTGGGTGCTGTTGCCCATCTGCCAACCCTGCGCATAAGCGTACTGCCCCGTCGAGGAAGTTGGAGGCGTATCGCAAGTGCGTCCACGCCGAAGCAGATATTTCCCCGATGGCATAGGGAAGAGAGAGGCAAACGAATTTATATCGTTGATTGCCGCACGGAACCCAGATGGCGACCAAAGTACCGAGATCCTCACCGAAGCAACGACTGGAACGCTGAGTGAACATGCATATGGTGAAACCTGGGTGGGGAATTGACAAATGTAACGGGGTGGAGTATATAGTAGTAGTAATAGCTACTACTAAGGATGATCCCCCATGAAAGACAAAGATACAGTGCAACTGCTCCAAAGGTTAGGGTTCGGTGATTACGAAGCGAGAGCTTATATCGGCCTCCTGCGAGGCGGGGAACTGACCGGTTACGAGCTTGCCAAAGTCTCAGGCATACCCAGGGCCAACGTTTACGATGTGCTGCCCAGGCTTGAGGAGCGAGGGGCAGTGGTGAGAGTAGATACTCCCTCCGGCGCTCATTACTCGGCAGTGCCCACTTCTCAGCTCATGCCCAGGCTGGCCGGCAGGTTCAACGACGACCTTACCGCTGCTGAAAAGGCTCTGCTTGACCAGGGAGAAGTCACCAAAGACGATTACTCGTGGAATGTGGAGGGCTATCGCTCGGTGATAGATCATGCCCGCACACTGGTAGGCGAGGCTGAGCGTGAAATAGTGATGGCTGTGTGGCCGCAAGAGTCGAGAGCGCTATCCGACAACCTCTCAAAGGCAAAGGAGCGGGAGGTGTCCGTGACCACGCTATGTCTTGCAGGGTGCGTGCAGGAGTGCGGGAACTGCCAGGGAAATATACACCGCTACCGTCTCTCGCCCGAGGAAGAGAGCCGCTGGCTCATTGTTGCTATCGACGGCAAAGAGATGCTCGCCGGAGAGATAGATAACCACGAGAACCACTCTACCACTATCGACGAGAATGACCGGGAGGCATACGCAATCCGTACCACACACCGAATGCTTGTAGAGCTTGGTGGGTGGTATGTGCGCAACAGCATAGCCCTGGCAACTCTGGTATCAGACCTGGGAGAGCGGCTGCCCGCCATGCTAAGTACACAGGCGGCCAAGGTGCTTTCCACGCTGAGCAGTGGCGGGTTGGCGGGAGGCTGGCTGGAGCAGATGCGCTCCGCGCTCACCGTCCCCACCTGAACCCTTTCAGCGGAGAGGACATCCCGGTGCGTCACGAGACCGGGGAGAAGTAAAGTACGGGATTTGGCAAACACAAGCATAAATATAGTTAAAGGAGATAAAGATGCCCGGTTATAAATATCTGATCATAGGCGGTGGGATGACCGCCGCCGCTGCCATAAAAGGCATACGCGAGATAGACGCCGACGGCTCGATTGGCCTGGTCGGCAACGAAGCTGACCCACCCTATAAGCGCCCACCTCTCTCCAAGAAGCTGTGGCAGGGCAAGCCCATAGAAACGGTGTGGAAGGGCATGAGCACGGATGGAGTGGGCGGCGTACAAATGCACCTGGGGCATACAATTCAATCCATCCATCCCACGGAAAAGTACGCGGTCGATGAAGAGGGCACGTCATACACATACGAAAAACTGCTGCTCGCCACGGGGGGCACCCCAAGACGCTTGCCCTTCGGCGGTGACCGGATAATCTATTTCCGCTCGCTCGACGACTACAGGCATCTAAAAGCGCTCACAGAAACCAAGCAGCGCTTCGCCGTGATAGGGGGTGGGTTTATCGGTTCTGAGATCGCTGCTGCCCTGGCAATGAACGGCAAAGAAGTGACCATGATAATGCCCGAGCAGGGCATCGGGGAGCGCATCTATCCGCCTGACGTCGTTAGCTACTTGAACAGCTATTACGAACGAAGGGGCGTTAAGGTGCTTACCGGCGAGCGGGCCGTCTCGCTGGATCCGATGGATAAGGCGGACGGCGCACCCGGAACGGGGGTCGCGCTCAAACTACAGCTGGAGAGCGGGAAGGTGATATCTGTCGACAGCGTGGTAGCGGGCATCGGCATCGTGGTGAATATAGGTCTTGCCGAGGCCGCGGGGCTGCGGATTGACAACGGCATAGTGGTGGGCGAGCACCTCCGAACAAGCGACCCGAACATCTACGCCGCGGGCGATGTTGCCTCTTACCCCGACTATACCCTGGGAGAGCGCCGCCGGGTCGAGCACGAAGACAACGCCAACAGCATGGGTAAAGCAGCCGGGCGCTCTATGGCGGCTTCAGCGCTGCAGTCCGCTCCGGAGCTATACCGACACACGCCCTTCTTCTACTCCGATATGTTCGACCTGGGCTACGAAGCGGTTGGAGAGCTTGATTCGCGCCTCGAAATGGTGACAGATTGGAAAGAGCCGTACAAGGAAGGCGTTATCTACTATCTGCGCGACGGCAGGGTGAGAGGCGTGCTCCTTTGGAACGTGTGGGGCCAGGTAGAAGCAGCGCGCCGCCTTATTTCGGAGCAGGGTCCGTTCACAGCAGAAGCTCTTTATGGCAGACTGCCCGTCGTCGCTGGCGTAACTGCCGCAGCCGGAGTAGTTGCCAAAGTAGGTGCCAAATGATACTCGACATGGACTACGAAGAAGAGCTCACAGAAGACTTCGTAACCAGCATGGACCTGCACAAGCGCCGCCTGTCGGACGAACAGCTGCGCAGGTTCGAGGGCTACGCCGCCGAAATCTTCACCGCTTTCGGTATGGACGTAAACACCCCCTCCACCGAGGATACGCCCGCCCGCTTCATCAAGGGGCTGTACGAAGCGACCAACGGGTACGACGGCGATCCCAAGCTACTCAAGGTGTTCCACAACGAGTGCCGTGGAGGTCCCGACTGCCGCCTGAGCCAGGTGATCGAGGGGCCGATAGAGTTCTACGCCCTGTGCGAGCACCACGCCCTCCCCTTCTACGGCAAGGCATACGTTGGCTACATAGCGCACGAAGGCATAATCGGCATATCGAAGCTAACGCGCCTGGTGCGCCTGTTTGCCCGACGCTTCACCGTGCAGGAGCGCATGGGCCAGCAGATAGCCGATACGCTCAATACGATGCTTGAGCCGCACGGGGTGGCCGTCTACCTGGAAGCCCACCACATGTGCATGCAGATGCGGGGGGTGCACGAGACGTCACCGCTTACGAGAACCACCTTCTGGCGGGGCGCTTATGACGATAATCCTGCCCTCAGGTCGGAGTTTTTCACCGCCTGTGGCCTGCAGCGATAGGAGGCCATGTGGTAACCGCAACAACATCAGCAACGTCTGCAACATCAGCAACGTCTGCAACGTCAGCAAGGTCGGGTGTCAACAGGCCAGGGCGCGAGGATCTCCTCTCCCCATTCGAGACGTTATATGACGTCAGCGAAGGGCCGGAGCTTCCGTTACCTGCCGAGCTGGAAGATATCTATGGCTCCTTACGTTTCCCCACCCTCCGCGAGCGACCATACGTCATCGGCAACCTGGTAACTTCGCTGGACGGCGTCGTATCTCTGGGTGTTCCGGGCCAGGCGGGTGGCAAGGAGATCAGCGGTTCTAACATGCACGACCGGCTGCTCATGGGCCTCTTGCGGGCTGCTGCCGATGCCGTGGTCTCAGGGGCCGGAACCGTACGAACATCGCCCGCCCTCGTCCTGACCCCTGAGCACGTTTTCCCTTCGATGGAGGGGTCTTACCGGAAACTCCGGGCTACTCTGGGAAAGGCCAGAGTGCCTCTGAACGTTGTAGTCAGCGGCAGCGGCGATCTCGGCCCCAACTTGTCGATTCTCGGCGGTGAGGTGCCCGCGCTGGTTGTCACGACCGAGGAAGGCTCGCGCCGCATCACGCAGCCGGGCAAGCTGCGCGAGATGGGCGACATTGGCAAACAGGCTATGCATGAGGCGGTGCGGGTAGACACGGTGCAGAGCGCCGGCCCTCTCACAGCCAGAGCAGTTCTCGAGGCGATTACCCGCACAGGCTATGGCGGTCTTGTGCTGGTCGAGGGTGGTCCTCACTTGATGGCAAGCTTTTTTGCCGAAGGCTGCCTGGACGAGATGTTCCTGACCCTCTCTCCGCAGGTTGTGGGTCGGGATGGCAAGACGGAGCGCCCGGGGCTGGTTGCCGGACGGAGTTTGGCCCCGGAGCATCCGGCATGGGGAACGCTGGTAGGGATCAGACGGGCCGCAAGCCATCTCTTCCTCCGTTACAAGTTTGGGGTGCCGATATGAGCGGCGTGGTCATGATCGATGGAGCTAGCGGAGGAGAGTGCGAACGCCCCGCTCCGGGTGGGCCGGGGATCGAGCCTCACTGGACGAGGAGCGTCAAGGACGCGATGGGCACCGCCTATTCGAGCTCAAGCCGCGTCTGGTACACCCTGGCTCGTGGCGTGCTGAACGAGGTCTACTATCCGACCATAGACAAGCCTCAGATCCGCGACCTGCAGTACATGGTTACAGACAGCGAGACTTTCTTCCACGATGAGCGGCACGACATGGAGTCGCACGTGGAGGTGCTTTCAGAGCAGGAATTGGGCGTGCGAATAACCAGCGCGGACCCGGAAGGTCGCTATCACATCCATACGGAAGTTATAGCAGACCCTCACCTGCCCGTTGTGCTGGTGCATACGCGGCTGGAGGCGGAGCCTGACATGCTCTCCCGGCTTAAGCTCTTCGTGTTGTGCGCCCCTCACCTGGAGACGGGTGGTTGGGGCAACAACGCCAGGGTCGTTGAGCTATCGGGCCGTAAGCTCTTTTGCGCTTACAGGAAGAAGGGTAACGAAGAGACCTGGATGGCCCTTGGCGCTTCCGTACCGTTCCTCAGGCTGTCCTGCGGGTACGTGGGGGTGAACGACGGCTGGACGGACCTTGCGGACAATTACCGCATGGACTGGGAGTTCGACTGTGCTCTTGACGGAAACATCGCCCTTACAGCGGAGATCGATCTCAGCAAGGGAGCCGAGTTCACGCTGGCCCTCGGTTTCGGCGAAGTATTCCATAACGCCGTCAGCACGCTCTTCCAGTCACTCGGCATCCCCTTCGCTACTCACCGGAAGCGGTTCGTGGAGCAGTGGGAACGCACCACCCCCGGTGAGGTGCGGCCCCTGGAAAAGGCTGCGAGCGACGGCGGTAAGCTGCTCCACACGAGCCGGAGCCTGCTCCTCGCGCATGAGGACAAACTTTACCCGGGGGCGATCATCGCCTCGCTGAGCATCCCGTGGGGCAATGCCAAAGGGGATGATACGGGCCTGGGCGGATACCACCTGGTGTGGACGCGCGACCTTGTGCAGAGTGCCCCCGGTTTGCTTGCGGCGGGCAATACCGCTACCGCGCTGCGGGCACTGATCTATCTGGCTGCGTCGCAGCAAGAGGATGGTGGGTTCCACCAGAACTTCTGGGTAGATGGGGAGCCCTACTTTCAAGGCGTACAACTCGACGAAGTGGCCTTCCCGATCTTGCTCGCCTGGCGGCTTCACGAGGCGGGTGCTCTCCAGGATTTTGATCCCTACCCTATGGTGATGCGCGCCGCAGCCTATCTTATCCGTCGGGGGCCTGCTACCCCGCAGGACAGGTGGGAAGAGGCCGGCGGCTACTCGCCCTCGACCCTCGCCTCCAACATCGCAGCGCTCATATGCGCCGCGTCGCTTGCGCGCAAGCGAGAAGACGAAGCA
>JADMIH010000205.1 GCA_015478675.1 Chloroflexota bacterium
AGCAACTCAGCCAACTTCAACGACACACCCACAGGCCAGAGCTTCGAGGACGTGCCGCCGGGCAGCACCTTCTACATATACATAGAGCGGATGACCTCTCGCGGCGTTATGAGCGGCTATTCATGCGGCGGAGTAGGCGAGCCTTGCAACCCGCCCGCCAACCGGCCTTACTTCAGGCCGAATGCAAACGCCACACGAGGGCAAATCTCCAAGATCATAAGCAACGCGGCCAACCTCGATGAATCGCATGTGAGCCAGACCTTCCAGGACGTAGCGCCCGATAGCCCTTTCTATATCTACATCGAGAGGTTGGCGTCGCGGGGTATCATGGGCGGCTATTCGTGTGGTGCAGTGCCCCAGGAGCCTTGCGTGGCCCCGGGCAACCTGCCCTACTTCAGGCCGGGCAACACCGCCACCAGAGGGCAGGTCGCCAAGATAGACACCAACACCTTCTATCCGAGCTGCGCTACCGCAAAGCCATCTCGCTAACCTGATGTAGCTTCGCAATGATAGCTCGTGAGTGAGCAATACGGGCCAATAGAGTATCGGGGGAAGACGTAGCTTGGGGCTACGTCTTCTCTTTCTTTGGGCGGGGAAAAAGCCTTGCCCTCGACTTTCCATATGTTATAATATTTGCCAGTGCGCCCTTTGCAGGCATCGGGTAATGTAGCAGCATCATTGTAGGCATGTCAGGGTGAATATATCCGGGAGGTGGCTTTGGGTTTCCTGAACGGGCTGGAAAATAGCTTGTGGGATTTTCTGGCGAGTTTCTACCATACAGCAGGCTGGTTCGGCGTCGTCGTCATGATGACTATAGAGAGCGCCAGCATACCCCTGCCCAGCGAGGTAATAATGCCGCTGGCGGGTGACTATCTTATCCGGCAAACGGGCGCAGGCTGGCTGGGCATCCTTGAAGCGGGCATCTTCGGCGCGCTTGGCTGCACCATAGGCTCTACCATCGCCTACTGGGTCGGCGCCCTCGGCGGCAGGCCGCTCATCGAGAAATATGGTAAATATATACTCATCAACAAGCGCCATCTTGCTACGGCGGATCGCTGGTTCGAGAAATATGGAGAAGCAACCGCCTTCTTCTCTCGCTTGCTGCCTGTTATTCGCACATTCATCTCTTTCCCGGCCGGTGTGGCGCGCATGAACTTCGGCAAGTTCATACTCTATACCTTCCTCGGGTCGTTCCCCTGGTCGGCAGGGCTGGCGTGGGCGGGGGCAACCTGGCCGCCACGTGATATACGCGAAGCACTACGCCCTCTCGACATACCGATAGCCCTCATGATTGTGGCGCTTATCGTCTGGTTTGTGATCCGCAGCCTGCGGAGTCGCAAAACGGACGAGCTAGCAGGCGAGGCATAGAAGCCTTGCTTGACACCGTTGCCCAGCGTAATGCCCTCCTAGCCACCATAGAGAAGGCGCGCAACTCCTCCCTGATCGCATATGTCTTGCACGACAACGCGATGATCGGCGACGACGGCATCCCTCAGCTTTACGACAAGCTGCACGCGCTCGGCAAGCGCGACAGGATAGACCTCCTCCTATCGGCGCGTGGAGGAGTAAGCGAAGTCTGCTGGCGAGTGCTCACCATCATCCGCGAATATTGCGACCACCTGGGCGTGATAGTCGGCACGCGCTTGCAGGGGGCGGGCGCGCTCCTGGCGCTGGGCGCGGACGAGATAGTCATGGGCCCCCTCTCCGAGCTTGGCGGTGTAGAGGCAGTTCGCAAGCACCCACTGGCACCTCATGATGAGACTGACCAGCCGTTGCCACTCTCTCTGAGCGAGATAAAGGGTCTGCTAGGCTTTCTGGCGGAAGCGAGCGCCGGAGAAGCCCCACAGAAAGCCAAAGCTCAGGCCGGAGCCTCGCGGCCTCTATCTCCTGAGCTACTAAGCACCCTTTTCGAGTATGTACACCCTCTCGTTATAGCCCACCTGCAACAGACCGACTCCCTATCGCGGGAGGTCACCCGCAAGGCTTTGCTCATGCACATGAGCGCGGAAGATGAAGGGCAGATTGCTCGCCTCGTTGACCTTTTCAATGGAGGCTTCCACTCGCCTATGTATACTGTCGGGCGCGCAGAGCTTATCGAGACCGGCCTGCCTGTGACTGAGGCCAGCGGCGAGCTATGGAGCCAGATATGGGGCTTGCTACAGCTTTACAACGCCACCATATACAACGACCGCCCCGATCCCACCGCCCCCGGCGCTCTTTTCCGCTACGTGTGCCTCATCGAGAGCATAGGCCGCTCCACCGGCCTGAGGCAGAGCTTCACCCAGGGCGAAGGACATGAGCGAGTGCTGCAAATCCGCTGGGAAACAGCCCTGCGAGGCCCCGGCCCCGGACCTTCCATGGGACCGGGAGGGCTGTCGAACAATTAAGTTATGAATTAGTAATTGTGAATTATGAGTTCACGTTAGCTCAATTCATAATTAGGCCAAAGGTCGGGGGTGTGCATTGAGGGATAGCCGCATACAGTCTGTTGGTGAAGAGCTTGTGAAAGAGCTTGAGGTGAAGAATGCGGCGCGGGAGCGTGCGCTTTCCAGCAGCAGGGCTACTATACGCAACTGCGCGCACTCTATTCGCGCTTCTCACCGTGGAGACTTGCCGGACGCTCTCGAACTCCTCAGGGCGGCGGGCGAAATGGTCACCGCTACTCGCACCGACCTCATCTCCTCTCACCCAGGCATCTACTGGGCAGGTTATGTTCAGGACGCTCAGAAAGAGTATGCTGAAGCCAATATTACCTATGCGGTTATCGCGGATAAGCCTATCCCCAGCGCAGACGAGCTACAGGTCGAGCCTGCTGCTTACCTGAACGGTCTGGGCGAGGCTGCGGGCGAGATGCGCCGCTATGTGCTCGACATCATCCGTCACGGCGAGAGCGAGAAGTGTGAGCGCGTGCTCGACATAATGGAAGATATATACTCGCTACTTGTCACTGTGGACTTCCCTGACGCGATCACTGACGGCCTGCGACGCACAACCGACCTGGTGCGCGGCGTCTTAGAGCGCACGAGGGGCGACATCACTTTCGCCATACAGCAGCACCGCCTTACGGAAGCCCTCTCGAAGGCAGGCATTTCAGGCCTGTCACTCCAGACGGAATCTACTCACGATGAGGCCGGCCCAGGTGCGGCTAATGAAGCCTAGCAGCCGAGATGGCAGAGGGAGGCGGCCCGTCGCGGGTACGCCAACTCGCGTTATCAGGGCGAGCGAGGTCGGCGAATACTCCTACTGCTCTCGCGCATGGTGGTACAAACATGTAGTCAAACTGGCAGCGCCTGATACCGCAAATAGTGACCGCCTGGTCTCAGGGATAGAGGCTCACGCTCGACACGGCAGGTCGGTAGCCCACGCTGCTACCTTGCGCCGTGTAGCGTTTGCGCTGGCGATTTGCGGCCTGGCTATCCTGGCCCTCACCTTTATCCTGATGCGAAGGTGAAGGGTGGTGAGTATTGTGTACGCGTTTCTTCTTAAGGAGGAGAATTATGTTACAGCCTGAGCAAGGTGATGCAAGTGTGCTGGTCGAGTTGTTCCACCACAATGTCTGGGCTAACCTCAAGTTACTTGACTTTTGCGAAGGGTTAGCTGATGAGCAACTTGATACTACAGCGGTTGGCACCTATGGCTCTATACGCGATACTCTGCTGCACATAATAGGCTCAGAAGTAAGCTATGTGCATCGCGTCAACGGCAAGCTTCCAGGTGGGCCGCCTCCAAGGGATCACTTCCCAGGTTTTGAGGTGCTAAAAGATTCTGCGCGGTGGGCAGGCGAAGAATTGCTACAGTTGGCTTTATCTGCACGTGCGGACACAATAGTCCGGCAGCGTCCGCCACGAATGAGCATACAATACAAGCTCGCAGGTCTTATGACCCAGGCTATCAACCACTCAACCGAGCACCGGACGCAAGTATCAACCATCCTAACTCAGACCGGCCTGGAGCCCCCCGAAATGAGCGGCTGGCAGTACATGGATGAGGTAGGCGAGCTACAGGAGATAGCGGAAACACCGTAGCGGGAAGCTAAATAGGCGTCGCGCCCCACATACAGCATCCCTTCGTTCTCACAATTGGCTCAAGGAGGAGACAATATGGGTAGAATAGCTTTTGTCACCGACAGCACCGCAGGATTGCCCGCCGACCAGGTAGAAAAGTACAAGGTGAGCGTGGTGCCCTTGCAGGTTATCTTTGGCAGCGAGGCGTTCCGAGATGGCATAGACATAAGCCAGGATGACTTCCTTGCGCGGCTGAAATCAGCTAAAACCCTCCCCACCACATCTCAGCCCGCGGTGAGCGACTTTGAGCAGACTTACAGAGAAGAGTTGGACGACCCTGACGTAGATAGCATCATTTCTGTGCATATATCCTCCAAGTTGAGCGGCACATATAGCGCGGCAACGCAGGCCGCCGAGCGTGTTAGTGCGAGCGGCGCGAAGAAGATAACGGTGGTAGACAGCCTATCAGCCTACATGGGCGAAGGATTGATGGTGATAGACGGGGCGCGTGCTGCTCAGGAGGGCAAGAGCCACGATGAGGTGGTGAGCTTTATACAGTCGATGGTGCCGAAGATGCAGGTGCTCTTACTGGTAGATACGCTGGAATACTTGCAGAAGGGCGGGCGGATAGGCGGAGCGCAGGCTTTCATGGGCACTATGCTCAACATCAAGCCGATAATCGAGGTGAAGGATGGCGCGTTAGAGCCGTTGGAAAAAGCACGCACCAGACGCCGCGCTATGGAACGCCTGGTAGAGATAGGAGCCGAGCAGCTAGGCGGCAGAGCGTGCCAGATAGCGGTCGGCAACGCCCAGGCCGAAGAGGACGCAAAGACCCTCAGCCGCATGGTCCACGAGAAGATGAATGTAGTAGAAGAGTTCAGCAGCGAGCTAGGCCCGGTAATCTGCAAGCACACAGGCCCGGGTGTGCTGGGCTTTGTTTACTATCCGATCGAAGTATAGGTGAAGATTCCCAGGTAACAGTAGTAGCTTAACTTTGAGTTGAGCCAGCCCTCTGATGGCTTTCTAAAAAGAGCCTCAGTAGCAGATAGGCTATTTCGTGGAAGTAATAGATAGTAAAGGGGCAAAGGCAGCAGACAATGTGCCTACAAGGTAAGGTGCTGCTTTAGCCACTCTTACTCCATTGGCATCACTCTTCAGTGACTTGGACTAACTTGCCTCTTCAGGCGCACCTGAACAGTTACCGCAAAGGAAAAGGCCCGCAAACTAGCAGACCCTTTCCTTTGCGCCATTACTCTTTACAGCTACATGTACTCATGCAGGTCCTCGCAGAACTTCTCTATTGTGTCGCGGCGTAGCTCGTACATCACGCGATTGTCCTGATTGATTTCTTTGATGAGGCCGGCGTCGCGTAACACTCGCATGTGGCGCGAGATGGAGGAGGGTGTGATGCCACACTTGGCGGCCAGGCGCGAACCATAATACTCTTTGTCCTTGGCGATAGCACGCAGGATGGTCATACGAGTAGGGTCCTCCAGGGCGCGAGCTACTCCCACAATGCGACGCTGCACATGGGCCATGGCGTTGCGATGCTCGTCGGATGTGAGCGCATCATAGAGGATGATCATCTGGCCGTAGCCGTACATTATCATCGAGGACATGCTCAGGAAGAGAGAAGGCACCAGCAGCACCTTCTCCAAAGGATACCCCTCTGGGAATTCGTCAGGCGTGGTGCGGTTGGCGAGGAAGCGTTCCTGTACGGCAGCAAGGCGGTCAGGGCCGAGCGATACGGTGCGCTCTCGCACACTTTCCTCCCAGCGTGGGCGTAGCTTGCCGACCTGATCACGAAATACGTTCTGCCAGTAAGTTCTCAGCAGGCGCAGCAGGCGTGTGCGGGTGGTGTCGGCTTCAGTGGCAAGCACCTGCAAGGCCTGCCTCCAGCCCTGGTCGTGGATTCGATGCTCACCGCCGTAAGATTTCATCAGCATAGCCAGCAGGCGCAGAGGGTGAGATGCCATGTTGGCTATGTCGGTGGGCGACATTACCCGGCCTGCTGCGTAGAAGATGAAGTCCTCCGCGGCCATAGTCTCCAGATAGCGAAAAAAGCCTTCCACGTCAGAGTGATCAGGATAGTCAACGGCCAGTTCTACCAGGCGGTTCTCGAAAAGGGAGTAGAAGTAATCTGCTTCTTCTCGCATCTGGGGCGAGAGGTCACGTTTTACTTCAGCAGACCACTGCTCATGCCGCTCACTGGCATGGCTCATGGTGCCGAGTGATACGAACATTTCGTAGAGGGGTGAGATGAGGAAATTGACAGCAGGCGCTGATGAAGGGGCATCGGGCGCAACAAGCACGGGCATAGTAGAATCTCCTTTATCTGAGGCTGAGTCTCACAGGTTGGAGCAAGCAGAGAAAACAAGTAAGGAGCGGGAGATAAGGCGAGTCTGCAATTGCTTATTAGCCAACCGGACAATCATCATACTATGATTACGCGCTATTGTCAATACGCAATTTTCTGGTGATTACCCACATCT
>JADMIH010000206.1 GCA_015478675.1 Chloroflexota bacterium
AGTTTCGCCATACCTGCGGCGTTGCTTGCCCCGCCTCCACGTTAGTGCTATACTAGCATCCGTTTGCTGGTACAGCGTAGGATTACCGCACAGGGTCACCGCCAGACAGGAACGCAGCAGGCTCTAAAACTCAACGTAGAGGGCCGCGAAGAAGCTCTATACAAGAGCGCAACCAGCCGCACATCACCTCGTTAAGAGCAAGGGATAAACCGGACATATTGGAACGAACAGGGTGAGAGTCACCGTCTACTGAACTGATCACCTGCCACCAAATACTGACTACTGATAAGGAGCTACTTGATGAAGATGTGGTTTCTCTGGGTCGCGGTTGCGCTTGGCCTGATAGCTATGCTGCTCACCCCGCGCACGAGCGAGGCGAGCAGCCCTATATACAAGCCTTCCGGCGAAGAGACCAGTGTAGACCAGCCGAAGGTGGTGCCCGACGCGTCAGTACGGTGGACCTACTACGCCGACCTGGCACCCGGCAAGGTAGATGTATACCAGATTTACGCACAGCAAGGTCAGCAGGCCAATCCCTCGCTTGCGGTGCCCAAAATTAGTAACCTGGCGAGCTTCACCCCCACAATGACGCTAGTTGGCCCAGGCCTTTCCTCCACAGCAGCCGCAGCCAACACCGGCCCTGGTGTCAGTGTCACCTATATACCCTCTAACACTCTGGCTTCCTATCTGCCCGCGGGGGTAGGCGCTAAGTTAGGCGGCATGCCGGGTGTAACTATAGACTACACAGGTGATCCCCAGGCACGGCAGGTTGTCTCCGACGGCTCTACACAGATAAGCCTCTGGCAAGGGCAACTCCTCAATATGGATTACCCGAGCACCAGCGCTTATTATCTGCTCGTGTGGGATAAGTCAAGCAAAGGGGGGCAGTACACCCTCTCAGTAGGTGGAGAGGACGAG
Source organism: Chloroflexota bacterium (assembly GCA_015478675.1). The sequence goes on from JADMIH010000206.1 coordinate 919, forward strand.
TCGGGCCTTGGTGATGTAATCAAGACCCCCTACACGTGGGCCAAAGCCCATCTCTGGGTCGGCGACACAGTGCCGGTAATCATCTCAGCCATTGTGCTAATCCTGATAATAGCTGCCATAGTATTTCTACTGGTAAGAAGACCCAGGAAGCTAGTAGTGAGGGCTGAGGGCTGAGGGCTGCTCTCTCTGAGTTACATTGTTAAACAGCATCTTAACAACAAAGAGGGTTGAGTACATACACACTCAACCCTCTTTATCATATCTGCGGCCATAAAGCGCTCACTCCTCAGTCCTCACAGAATGAACCTGCTAAGGTCTTCGTCCTTTATCAGCGTTTTCACTCGCTCGTCTACATAGCTTGCGTCTACTACGACCTTGCTGCCGCTCTCTTCGTCGGCGCGGAAAGAGAGGTCTTCCAGCACCTGCTCCATGATTGTGTGAAGCCTGCGCGCTCCTATATCCTCTACCCTGTCGTTGAGATCGCTCGCAACGGAGGCGATACGTGTCAGTCCCTCGCTGGAAAACTCTAGCTCAACACCCTCAGTAGCCAGCAGCGCCGTGTACTGCCGGGTGAGCGAGTTCTCAGGCTCGACGAGTATAGCCTCAAGCTCCTTTTGGCCGAGGCTTTCAAGCTCTACGCGCAACGGAAAGCGACCTTGCAGTTCAGGTATTAAGTCCGAAGGCTTGGAGTGATGGAAGGCTCCAGCCGCGATAAAGAGCACATGATCTGTCTTTAGAGGACCGTAGCGGGTCTGCACAGTCGAGCCTTCAACGATTGGCAGCAGGTCACGCTGCACACCCTCGCCTGAAACATCAGGCCCTGTATCCATGGCGTGGCCGGTGATCTTATCCATCTCATCAACAAAGACCACGCCCGTCTGCTCGGCACGGCGTATCGCGTTGTCCACTATGCTATCCATATCGAGTAGCTTGTGCGCCTCTTCATCTGTGAGCAAGCGCCGCGCATCGCGCACGGAGACGCGGCGCATCCGCTTGCGCCCCATGCTCCCTATGGTGGATTGCATCGAGCGGTAGCCGTCGAGGAACTCGGTGAACGACTCGGTCATCTCCTCGGTAGACATGCCGGGCGTAAACTCCAGCACCCCTCCCAGTTCATCCTGCTCCATACCGATGTCGCCGAGGTCTATCTCTATCTGCTCCTCATCAAGCTTATGTGAAGCGAGTAGCTTTGCCATGCGCCTGCGTTGTGTCCTAAGAGCCTCATCCGAGACGGTAAGCCGCACCTCCGGTTCAACAGCTACAGCCGTTGTGGTGGTAGTCACCCCTTCGGCAGGCACACTGATATCGGGGCCGCCACCCTGCGCCGAAGCCCGCATCTTGGCGCGGCCTTTACTTTGCTTGCCTACATGCAGGTCGGCGCGCTGCTCCATTAAGTAGTTGACGATGCGCTCGTTCGCCACCGACTCGGCACGCTCGCGCACTTCGCCCAGCCGCTGGTCGTGTTCCATGTTGAAGGCAGCTTCCGCCAGATCGCGCACAATTGATTCGACATCGCGCCCTACATAGCCCACTTCAGTGAACTTGGTAGCCTCAACCTTGATGAAAGGCGCGTCAATTAGCCGAGAAACCCGCCTGGCGATCTCGGTCTTACCAACCCCCGTAGGGCCGATAAGCATTATGTTCTTGGGTGTAATCTCATCTCGTATGCTCTCATTAACCCTCTGGCGGCGCACACGATTGCGTAGAGCAACAGCCATAGCGCGCTTCGCGGCTCCTTGACCTACTATAAACTTGTCTAATTCCGCCACTATCTGGCGTGGTGTGAGGTCTTGCATGGTTTACCTCGTATACTGCTTCTAGTTCGTTATTGCAACACGGCTCGCAGAGCAGCTCTCATGCGCGCCGCACTCTCTTTTCTATACGGTTCAGGAAATAGCCTCTTCGGGCTGCTTCTTAGCTTCCGCCGCGATAGCCTCCGTGCCGTCGTTTCTGGCTTGCTCGGCAGCTATCGAGTAAAGAGTAATATTGCTATTGGTGTAAATACAAAGGTCGCCCGCAATCTGCAAGGCGGAGCGCGCGATTTCTTCAGCGGGAAGCTCAGTGTGGAGCATCAAAGCGCGAGCAGCAGCCAGCGCGTATGCGCCGCCGGAGCCAATCGAGGCCGCCCCATCGTCCGGCTCTATAACCTCTCCATCGCCCGACAGGATCAGGATTTGCGAAGGGTCAGCCACGATAAGCTGCGCCTCAAGCCGGCGTAGATAGCGGTCTGTACGCCACTCTTTGGTAAGGTCTACAGCCGACTTGCGCAGGTTGCCCTTATTCCGCTCAAGTTGGGATTCAAACTTCTCGAAGAGGGTGAGGGCGTCTGCTACCGCGCCCGCAAAGCCTGCCAGCACGCGCTCCTTGTAGAGCTTGCGTATCTTGCGGGCCGAATGCTTCATCACAACGTCACCAATAGTGACTTGCCCGTCCCCCGCCATCGCCACGATATCACCGCGCCGAACCGCGAGAATAGTAGTGCTAAGTATCATGGATATTTTGCCTCTGTGTTAATTATACGTGGATGCACCCTAATGTAGCAAATGTGGAAAGAATGCCCGCCAAAGGCGGAATTATGAATTGTTCGCTAGTAGCTTGCCCCATAATTGCTAATTCTCTTGCGCTGGGGGCCTCTTGTTGCTATAATATCCCCTGCATGGGCGTGTAGCTCAGTTGGTTAGAGCGTTCGGTTCACATCCGAAAGGTCACAGGTTCGAGTCCTGTCATGCCCACATTGACTACCGGGCCTTTTTATTTTCCGCGCCTCCGGATGTGCTATTATAGCCTCTGCGTAACGCCTCTGCGCAGCCTTCCTGCGCCTTTCCTTCACCTCCCCATCTAATGTACAATGAACGGTGAACCAGCAGTCAGGAGGCTTCACCATGCAGGCAAAACCCCCGCCCTTCAATGCAATCATCAGCGTATCCAACCCGGCTAATCTCGAAACGCTGGGCAAGGCTTTACAGGAGATGGGCGCGACCATTTACGCCACAAGCGGCACGAAAGCTCGGCTCCAGGACGCAGGCGTCGAGGCGCATTCAGTGAGCGATCTAACGGATTTCCCTGAGATACTGGGGGGGCGGATCAAGACCCTCCACCCCGGCGTTCATTCCGGCATCCTGGCGAAGCGTGACGACGAGGAGCAGATGGCCCAGCTACAGAAGCATGGCCTGCAGGCCATAGACCTCGTAGCGGTGAACCTCTATCCTTTTGCCAGAACAATCGAGCGCAGCGGCGTGACACTTGAAGAGGCGGTTGAGCAGATAGATATCGGTGGCCCTACAATGATCCGCGCCGCTGCCAAGAACTTCACTTCGGTAATTGTCCTCTCTGACCCTGACGACTACGATGCGGTGATAGCTGAGTGGCGCGAGGGTGGAGAGGTAAACCAAAGCACGCGCCACCGCTTGGCCGCCAAAGCCTTCCGCCACGTTTCGGAATACGATGCGCTAATTGCAAATTACCTGGACTCGGCATCAGGCATCCCCGGTGAGGAAGCGCAACCTCCTGCTCAGATAACAATCAACATGAGGCAAGTGCAGCCATTACGCTACGGCGAAAACCCTCACCAGACAGCCGCGCTCTACAGTGATGATCTACCCGTAGACGGGGCGACACTGGTAGGCTCTCTCAAGAAGCTGTGGGGGCCGGAGCTATCGTACAACAACCTCCTTGATGCGGACGCCGCGCTCTCGCTCGTGCGCGACTACGCTCGGCCCGCCGTAGCGATCATCAAGCACGCTGGACCTTGCGGGCTGGCGTGCGGCAGCGATGAAGGCGATATGGCGGAGATATTCGACCGTGCCCTCGCCTGCGACCCTGTGTCGGCCTTCGGAGGCATAGTAGGCATCAACAGGCCGGTGAACGACCAACTGGCCCAGTCGCTCGCTAAGACGCGCTTTGACGTGATTGTAGCTCCTGGCTTCTCGCAAGGCGCTATAGACCTGCTGGCCGTCAAGAAGAACTTGCGGCTGCTGGCGGTGCCCGATACCTACATAGAGCGGCGCGATGACTCGTTCGCGTCGCGGCTCGCCTTCAGGCAGATAAGTGGTGGCTTCCTGGTGCAGAGTCGTGATACGATAGGACCCGATATAGTGATGGAGCCTGTGACGCTGCGCCATCCTACGCTGGAAGAGATAGCCGACCTCACCTTCGCCTGGCGAGTGGTGAAGCATGTACGCTCAAATGCCATCGTGCTGGCACGCAAACTGGCGACGGTGGGTATAGGCGGCGGGCAACCCAGCAGGGTAGACTCGGTGAAGATAGCCACGAGCAAAGCAGATTGGCACGCCCAGGGGGCGGTCATGGCATCGGATGCATACTTCCCCTTCCCTGATGGCATAGAGGTCGCCGCCCAGGCAGGCGTCACCGCGGTCATACAGCCGGGTGGCTCCGTGAATGACGATGCCGCAATCGAAGCCGCCGACATAGCAAGCATGGCGATGGTCTTCACCCACAAGAGGCATTTCCGGCACTAAGGAGGGGCCTTACCCGGTGGGTAGGGGCTTCTACTCTTTGTTTTCACCCTAAACTGATTCCAAGCTGGGATCTACATGTTTCGCGTGCAGCCCTGCGTGGGTCTCATCCTGGAATCAGTTTAGTCTGGCTCTTGCCGCCCTCAGTTACCTTACCGATGGTAATATCCTTTTTGAGGGCCGAAGTGAGACGAGTTGGTGGGTGGCACGGCTGCGATGGCAGTGCAATGGGCGCTTATCGCTCGCTGAAGCGTGTGCTATAATGCGCTAGAAGTGGGTGGATTCGGCAAGAATAAGGATAAAGGCAGGTGAGAACGGTGGCAATTGAGCTTGCGCGGAAGCTGTGGACGATCGAGGAGTATGAAGAGATAATCGAGAAGGGAATTCTCGACAAGTACGACCATGTTGAGCTGATCAGAGGAGAGATTGTAAATATGGCTCCTATCGGCATGCGCCATGTCGTGTGTGTGGCCCGGCTTGATTCACTGTTCCATAAATTGCCGGAAAGAGAAGTAGCGATATTTGTGCAGAGTCCAATCCAGCTACAGAACAACTCAATGCCAGAGCCTGATGTTGCTCTCCTTAGGGGCCCTCTGGGAGCCTTCGCGCACCGGCGTGCTATAGCCCAGGACGTTATCTTGCTTGTTGAGGTGGCGGATAGCACTCTGGCGACCGACCGCAGTGTGAAGGTGCCTCTTTATGCCGAGGCGGTGGTGACAGAGGTTTGGATCGTTAATCTGGACGAGGAAGTTATCGAGGTGTACTCGGAGCCTGAGGGTGGTAAGTATGGGAGTGTGCGCCGCTTGGGGCGAGGTGAGGAGGTTGCGTTGCCTGCCGAGTTGGAGGGGAGTGTGCGGGTGGAAGAGGTGTTGGGCGAAGGATAGATGCCTAAGTAGACGCTGTGGTCAGGTAATCAACTTTCCCACACGTGTGAGGGGCTTTTAGTCTTGAAAGAAAGATACAACTCTGCACGATGCAGAGTTGTATCTTTCTTTTTATCTAATCTATTCCCCGTTCTCACAGGGAAGGTCGCCAAGTGGATAGGAGGTTG
>JADMIH010000394.1 GCA_015478675.1 Chloroflexota bacterium
ACAGCTTGCGGGGAGTGCCGGAAGCGCGGATAAGCGCGGCATATGGAGTGCCCGCCATCGTGGCGGGACTGAACATAGGCCTTGCGCGCTCGACATACTCGAACTATGAGGAGGCGCGCAAGGCTTTCGCGGAGCAGACGCTCGCGCCACTCTGGAAGTCGGTCGCATCGGTTATTCAGAACGACCTGGTGCCGCTATTCGGTAACGACTGCTACGTAGATTTCGATCTGAACCAGGTGCGAGCGCTGCAAACCAGCTCGGACCGCAGGGACCAATTCACCGTGCAGGCTTACGCCGGTGGCATCCTGACGCTGGACCAGGCGCTGGGCAGATTGGGTGAAGACCCGATTGGGGGCACTGAGGGTGCGACCAGGGCTGCCCCCAAAGCGGGGACAGGGACACCAGGGGCAGGGGCAGCAGGGGAAGGGACACCAGGGGCAGGGGAAGCAGGGGCAGGGGCAGCAGGGGAAGGGACACCACCCGAAGCCATAGCGGGCGGCACAGAGGCTCTCAAGCTCACAGGTGGGACGATAGAGCGCAAGGCTGGTCCCGCTACTGTGGGAGCTGCCAGAGAGAAACTGACCGAGGGGCTCGAGAAGAAGATGCAGAGCTATCTGCGGGATGAGTACGGCGCGATAGCAGACCACCTGGCGGGGGACGGCGCGTAATGGCAGCGCTTGAGGACTACGATTTTGAGGGGAGCGCGGACCGGCTTGAAGAGATCATGCGCGAGTACTACCCGCTGGTTATGGGGCTATCGTATGAAGGGGCAGAGAGCGTGCTGCCTGTGGCGGTGTCATTTGATGTGAGCAATCCGAGGGTGAAGGATGTGATTGGGGAGCTTGCCAAAAAGATAAGGGGCGTGTCGGATACCACGCGTGAAGACGTTCGGCGCATAGTGGATGAGGGGACGTCGAGCGGCTCCAATATCAGCGACATAGCAGAGCAGATACGGGCTGCCACTGACATCAGCGACGGGACGCGGGCCAGGCTGATCGCGAGGACAGAGACGGCGCACGCATATAGCGCGGGGAGCGTGCTGGCCTACAAGGACGCGGGGGTTGAGAAAAAGCAGTGGCTGGCTACTGAGGACGGAAGTGAAGACCAGGATTGCGCGGAAGTGAACGGGGAGATAGTGGGAGTGGACGAGGACTTTTCAGCCGGAGTGCCATACCCGCCACTCCATCCCAATTGCAGGTGCGCTGTAGCTCCCGTAGTGGAATGAAAGGAATATTTTATGAAGCTTACGATCATTTGCGGGGAGTGTGGGGCTGA
>JADMIH010000207.1 GCA_015478675.1 Chloroflexota bacterium
TGTACAAGGCCGCAGAGTAACTGCTCAGGGTAGGCTTGTTGAAAGCGTCTTTCCATTCGGGCTTGGCGGCCCGAAGGGTAAGTTATGAATTACCCTGAACGCTTACCAAGCGTCCCGTGCTCCTCTCATGGTATAATCTACATGTATAATAGCTAATCACCAATCGTCGGTAACAACAACGGAGGAACGGATGGGCGTAACGCGACGCAGAGTCGTAATTACAGGCATGGGCGCTGTGTCGCCGTTGGGCAACGATGTGGAAAGCTCATGGCGCTCGGCTATCGAAGGACGTTCAGGCGCGGGGCCTATCACGCGCTTCGATCCATCCCAGTATGAGACGAAAATCGCCGCCGAAGTGAAAGACTTCAACCCTGAGCTATATGTCCCTGCCAAGGAGCTGCGGCGCATGGACCGCTTTATCCATTACGCCATAGCCGTCTGCAAGCAGGCTGCTGAACAAGCACATCTCGAGGTTACAGAGGAAAATGCTGAGGACATAGGCGTATTGGTAGGTTCGGGAATCGGAGGTATCGAAACCCTTACCGAGGCTGTGCTCACTATCCGCGACAAAGGCCCCAGCAAAGTAAGCCCTTTCACCATCCCAATGCTACTTACAGACCTGGCAGCCGGTCAGGTCTCCATCCAGATGGGGTTGAAGGGGCCTAACTACGCAGTGGTCTCTGCCTGCTCCTCATCGGCGCACGCCATCGGCGAGGCTGCTGAGATAATCAGGCGCGGGCAGGCCAAAGCTATGTTTGCCGGGGGATCGGAAGCGACCGTTTGCTCAGTGGGCCTTGCCACCTTTGGAGCTATGCGCGCTCTTTCTACCCGTAATGACGAGCCACAGAAGGCTTCGCGCCCTTTCGATAAGCTGCGCGATGGCTTCGTACTCGGCGAAGGCGCGGCTGCGGTGCTCCTGGAGGACCTTGACTTCGCCCAGGCACGAGGAGCGACTATACTGGCTGAAGTGGTAGGTTATGCCGCGACTGCCGATGCTAACCATGTTACCGCGCCAGCCGAAGGTGGGGCAGGGGCGGCGCGGGCAATGACGCTGGCTATGAAAGATGCAGGCGTGGGACCGCAGGATATAGATTACATAAACGCCCATGGTACAGGCACGCCTCTCAACGAGAAGTACGAAACTATGGCTATAAAGAAGGCCTTCGGCGATCAGGCGTACAGGGTCCCTCTGTCGTCTACCAAGAGCATGACGGGGCATATGCTCGGCGCGGCGGGGGCAATAGAGGCGATCTTCTGCATCAAGGCTATACAAGACAGCGTAGTTCCACCCACCATCAACCAGGAAGTGCCCGACCCCGACTGCGACCTCGATAATGTCCCAAACGAAGCGCGCAAGGTCAACGTTCGCCGCGCTATGTCGAATAGCATGGGCTTTGGGGGGCACAATGCGGTGTTAATTGTAGAGCGTTTCGAGGGGTAAAGAGCGCCCCTCGTGCGCGCTCCTGGTTGCAAATCATCTCAAAGCTGGGATTCGCCACCGCGCTAAGCTACCGCGCTAAGCTACCGCCGCACTATGTAAAACGTAATTGAGTTTTCCGCAGGAAGCAGTCTTACGAGATAATTCACGTCACTCTGCTAGCCTTCAGCTATGGCGCGCACGTCTTCAACAGTGTTGGCATCTTCTGGCCGCTTATCGGGCCGCAGGCGCACTATGCGTGGGAAGCGCAAGGCGTAGCCGCTCCTGTGTCGGGCGCTGGGCTGAACCTTGTCGAAGGCCACCTCGATCACCAGCTCAGGCTCCACCAACCTCACCCTGCCAAAGTCACGCAGCGTATGCTCCTTGAACCACTCGGTCATCTCAGTAATCTCTGCGTCGGTCAGCCCGGAATAGGCCTTGCCTACATTGAGCAGGTGGCCGTCCGGTCCAAGCACCGCGAAAGTGTAATCCGAGAGCATATTATGCCTCTTGCCATTGCCCCACTCCACCGCTGTTACGACTACATCAAGAGTAGCAAGCGCCTTTTTTACCTTCAGCCACGACTTACCTCTCTTCCCCGGTGAATATACAGAGCCGGGCATCTTCACCATCAGCCCCTCGTTGCCCCGCTCCCGTGCTGCATCAAAGATCGAATCCAGCAGGTGGCTCTCATCCCCAGCCGGCTCGACTAGCCCGCTGAGGGGTACAAGCTCCCCTGGCGCTTTTACCAGCGGAGGCACAAGCTCAAGCCCTCTTAGCAGCTCCTTGCGATGCGCCAGCGCCTCGTCCATCTGCACCACGCCGTCAAGGTAAAGCAGGTCGAAGACCATACAGGCAACCGGCACTTCTGTGAGAAGCTCTTCCGACACTGTTTTACGCCCAAGCCGCTTCTGCAACACGCTGAAGGAGAGACACCGCCCCTCCGATTCCGAATAAGCCACTATCTCGCCGTCCACTATAAAATCGTGTGGTATAGATAGCGCAGCCTGCGCCACTTCTGGGAAACGATGCGTAACGGGGTCAAGGGAGCGAGAATAGATTTCGACACGCTCGCCTCCTTTGTGTAACTGAGCGCGCACACCGTCGTACTTATCCTCTATATATACATAGCTCTCGCCTCGATTGCTCCCCTCAACCAGTATGTCGACGGGCTTCTCGGCTGGGGTGGCAAGCATAAACTTGAGGGGGTGAAAGAGGCGCATGCGGGCATCTTCTGTGCATCCATGGCGCACCGCGAGTGCAGTCTCGCCTATGTCGCCGGTGAGCATATTCACCCTCTGCACTTCTTCTACCTTGAGGCCGTACATCCGGGCCAGAGCTTCCTCCACGAGCGACTCTTTCAAGCCCATACGCATGTCGCCCGTGACTAGCTTTGTAATGTAACGCCCTTCCTCCGGCGTAGCAAGCGCCAGCAAATCACGCAACAGCCCAGCTTTATGACCTGCGCCCCTGGTACTCGCTATCTTGTCGAAGGCGGCGATAGCCGAACCAAGAGTAAGAGGCTTACTTGATGCATCGGGCCGGGGCAAAATCTGCCCTGCCACGTCTCCTATGTCGCCCAGGCGCACTGCCAGCGCGCCATATTCCTCAGGGCTGACGCCGGAAAGGGCAATCAACACGCTCGAGGCCGCGCTAAAGCCTATATTTAGTGTGCGCTCATCAGAAGACGGGAAGGGGTGGCCGGAGAGGAAGCGGCAAGCTATCGCCAGGTCCTCATCGCTTAGAGAGGCAAAATATCGGGCGAGTATCGCCAGCTTCTCTAACCGCTTGCTTGTCCCACTGAGCGCGCCGGCGACGGAAGCAAAGTGGGCAAAAGGCGTTGACTGCAATGCATCGTGCGTGCCGGGCGCAACAGGTTCACTATTCATCAAGTTAGAGCTGCTTCCTAGCGAATCTTCTGCCCGCCATTTGCCGTCAGCACACGCTCAACGGCGTCGTGAGTCAGTTCGTCTGTACGCACGCTTACCAGAGTTTGGCCTTGCTGGATCTGGGCAGCGTAGTCGCGGGCGTATTCCTCCGGCACCCCTATCGCGGAGAGCGCGCCAACTACGCCGCCCGTCGCACCACCTGCGATAATGCCACCAAGAGCAACCGCAAGAGGCCCCGCGGCAATAAAAGGCCCAACCCCGGGTATAGCCAACGCCGCAAGCCCCGCCAGCAAGCCCGCCACGCTACCTAGCTCCACACCGGCGAGTGCGTTTCCGGGCGTACCTGTGCTTGTCTTCATCGCCTCCTGTACATCGCTTCCCGCCCTGCCTGCCTCCGGTGAGTCCGGGTTAATGCCGCCTGGGGAGTCTGGAAAGTCGGTATATATATCTTCGCTGGCGTTGGTTTCGGCCTCGTTGCGGCGTACCTCATCGCTATCGCGCGACAGCCCCAGGCGGTCCGAGCCGCCAAGTGGCTCATCAGGGGGCACTTCGACATCCGTGACAACAGGCATTGGCGAGCCTGTCATAGCAGCATCAGTGGTAGGCAAATCTTCATCATTAGGAAGCTCTTCGGAGGCGCGGTAGGCCAGCCCCTCGTCCTCTATCTGCTCACGTGCGACGCCTGCCTCACTCACTCCTGCCCCATGCTGGCGGTCTTCGTCGCGTGAAATGACCGAGATGCTCTCTGCTCTTATCCCAATGTCATGCAGCTCGCGGATAGCGCCTTGCGCCGACCCCACGTCTGGAAAGAGGGCACTGATTACAGGCTCTGTTGCTTTTGAGGTCCCTTCTATCTTCCCCGAATAGTTGCCCTTATCCATTATCTATCGTCCTCCGGCGGAAGGTTGAGCATACCGGGCGCGAGCCGGTCCATCTCAGACTCCTCTACGGGCCTGTGCATCTCCTGCCGCTCGTATATGTCTTCCTCTATATCATGCCCAACCGATGACAAGCCTGAGCGCGACTCGCCTGCGGATGCTTGATCCGCGGCACTATCTTCCGCACGGTCAGCGCGCCCTGCCAGTGACAAGGACCCACCTTGTGTCATGCCTATAAAATCTTCCTCGACTCCCGTAATCTCCTTGCTCTCAACAGCTTCGTTAAGACGATCATTCGGCCAATTAGGGCGGCCCGAATCCTTCTCTTCCCATTCCTGCGGCCTGCCGCCGTCAGGGGGCTGGTCGGCGTACACCTGCGCGTCTGCTCGGCGCAGATATTCCTCCTCGGCGGCCTCACGAGCTCGCAGCATGTCGGCGGTAGACGTCTGCCCCTTCTCCTCGCTGATGGTTTCGCTGAGTGCAGGGTTAGCATCGCCCGGGGTCTCATTAATTGATTGTATCGATGGTTTGGGAGTTGTCAACCGCTGCTCGCTTGTCTCAGTTGGCGATGGCACCGCATCGGAGCTACTTTGTACTATCGTATCCTTGCCCGGCGCGTCGTACCCCTGGTAGCTGTCGCCGCCCTTCTTGCCCTGGCCTTCTTGCTGGTTATCCATTATGGTCCTCCTGACAAAGGCAGCATGTGAAAGGCTGCCGGTAACGCACAAAAGAGAGCCGTGCGACCCCCGGCGAAAGCCGGTAAAGGCCTCTTTAATGTTGCAAGATATGTGCCTTGCGCGGGGACAAGCGATGCCCGTCGTTATGATGGCGAGCGCTATTACCCCTCCCCTGACGACTGCCCACCTGATAGACTATAATAGGCGAGACGCATCCTGCGCGGGTGCGACACTGTACTCGTAACTCACAAAGACAACAAGAGGAGAAAATGAAAGTAATCATACCCGCCGCCGGCTATGGCACCCGTATGCGCCCGCACACTCACACACGTCCCAAGCCCCTTGTGCCCGTCGCGGGGCGGCCATCGCTCGCCTTCGTCCTCGATGCGCTGGAGCCGCTTCCCATCGAGGAGATAATATTCATCGTCGGCAAAATGGGCGAGCAGATGGAAGAGTACGTCAACAAGCACTACAAATATAAGACCCGCTTCATAGAGCAAAAAGTGATGCGCGGGCAAGCCGACGCTATCGCTCTCGCCAGAGAGTATGTGCAAGGCGACTTGCTTACCCTCTTTGTAGATACTCTTTTCGAGGCAAACCTCGACCCACTTAAGAATCTTCCTGATGCTGACGGCGCGATGTACGTAGCCGAAGTGCCCGACCCTTCGCGTTTTGGCATAGCTGTTGTAGGGCCGGACGGTTACGTCACCAAAATGGTAGAGAAACCGAAAGAGCCGGAAAGCAACCTGGCTGTGGTCGGCCTCTACTATTATAAAGACTCTAAGTGGCTCTTCAAGGCTATAGATAAGCTGATGGCTTCGGGACGCAGCCTCAACGGTGAGTATTTCCTCGCCGATGCTATACAGGTGATGATAGAGGAAGGCGCAAAGTTCAAGACCTTCCCGGTCCAGGTTTGGGAAGACACAGGCACCTGGGACGCCGTGCTCCACGCCAACCGTTACTTACTCCGGGGTATGGATACGCATGCGGAGCCGTACATGCGCGGCAATTCGCTTGTGGTCCCGCCATCCTACATATCAGAGCAAGCCACTATCGAAAAGTCAATCATAGGTCCATACGCCGCAGTCTCCGAAGAAGCAACGATACGCGACTCGATTGTGAAGAACAGCATAGTAAGCTGTAAGGCCACAATCGAAGGCGCGATGCTCTTCGGAGCCTTGGTGGGCGAGCGCGCCGTGGTGCAAGGCTCCTACCAGGCTCTAAATCTGGGCGATGACTCCAAAGCCCATCTAATAGAAGCCTCAAACGCAATAGTAGACGAAACGTTTAAGTAGTTAGGAATTATGAATTACGATTGATAATTCCCCTTCGGCGGCAACCCTATGAATACAAAGTGGCTGGAGTTATCTGTAGAAGTAGAGCCCGAGGCCGTTGAGTCGGTGAGCGAGCTATTTGCGCGCGTCGGGTACAACGGCGGCGTGGTGATCGAGCAGGCATTGTTGCCTCCCGAAGGGGAATATCCCGACTGGAACACGCTGGTGCAGCCGGAGATAGACCCTTCTCGGCCTGTAAGCGTGCGCACTTACTTGCCCAACGATGTCGAAGCCCCAGGCAAAA
>JADMIH010000208.1 GCA_015478675.1 Chloroflexota bacterium
GATAATAATTTTACTTGGAGCGCCGGGTGCGGGTAAAGGCACGCAGTCCGAAATCCTGCAAGAGCGCCTGGACATGATGCACGTCTCCAGTGGAGACTTGCTGAGGGAACACCGCAAGCGCGGAACATCGCTCGGCAAGGTTGCGGAAAGTTACATGACCAGGGGCGATCTGGTGCCGGACGACCTGGTGATCGCCATGATCGTCGAGCGGTTAGCGGCCCCCGATGTGGAGCACGGCATAATCCTGGACGGCTTCCCGCGCACAGGCCCGCAGGCTGCTGCCCTGGATGAAGCTCTCGATACAAAGGGCCGCAGGGTGAACGCCGCGCTATACATAAACGTAGAGCATGATGTGCTGGTCAACAGGCTATCCGGGCGGCTGACATGCCGGCTCGCGGGCCACATCTACCATGAGGTCTTCGCGCCGCCCAGAGTACCGGGCATCTGCGATATAGATGGCGCTGAGCTATACCAGCGTGATGATGATAAGCGGGAAACAGCCGCCAAGCGCCTGGAAGTTTACTTCGATCAGACTCGCCCGGTGATAGAATACTACCGGGAGCGTGGCAGCCTCTGCGAGGTCAACGGCGATCAACCGGTAGAGAAGGTATCGCAGGACCTGGTTGATTGTTTGAGATAGGGCGTTACGCGTAATGAGTAAAAATATATTAACCTGAACTCTTTACGTATTATGCATTACGCGTAACGCGTCCATGAGTGCCCAAAACTCTCCTTAGAGCAAAACCATGTCAATATACTTGAAATCACAAAAAGATATAGAGCTTATGCGCCACGCAGGGCGTATAGTGGGACAGACTTTGCAGATGCTTGCCGAGCACGTCAAGCCGGGCGTCACCACCGCCGAGCTTGATGGGCTGGCCTACGACTTCATAAAGAGCCAGGGAGCTATTCCTACCTTTAAAGGTTACCACCCGAACCCTGCTATTCAAGCTTTCCCCGGTACTATCTGCGCCTCGGTCAACGAACAGATCGTGCATGGCATACCGGGCGAGCGGGTTCTTCAGGAGGGGGATATAATTGCCCTCGACTGCGGCGCGATATATAGAGGGTGGCACGGGGACTCGGCGGTGACAGTAGGGGTGGGCGAGATCAGCCCTGAGCTTGAGAAGCTGCTTGAGACCACAAAGGAGTCGCTGATGGTGGGGATAGCTCAGGCCCGCGCAGGCAACAGGCTCGGGGATATATCCAACGCCGTCGAGGAGCGGGTTCGCCAGGGTGGTAATTACGGCATTGTGCGCGAATACGGCGGGCACGGCATAGGGCGCAGCCTCTGGGAAGAACCTTCCGTGCCAAACTTCGGCGCGCCAAGGCGTGGCGTGCAGCTGAGGCCAGGGATGGTGGTCGCCATCGAGCCGATGCTCAACATGGGGGTCGATGAAACCGTGACACTTGAAGACGGCTGGACGGTGATCACAGCCGACCACAAGCCATCCGCGCACTTCGAGCATACGGTGGCTGTCACCGAGAATGGCCCCGATATTTTGACTTTGCCATAGAGTTGTAGTATAATTAGCAGTTGGTGCGCACAAAATCGGCCTCTGTGTGCAGAAGCCTGAAAGACAGAGCCACCAGCGCACCAGAAGAGCACTTTGGCAGATAAGAACGACGTAATAAGAGTGGAAGGCAGGGTTTCAGAGCCTGCGCCGAACGACACGTGGCGGGTCCAGTTGGATAGCGGGCATACCGTCACAGCCCACTTTGGCGAGAAGTTCAGAATGTCGCCTGTGCGTCTCATTCCGGGCGACCGTGTGGCGATAGAGCTTTCGCCCTACGACCTGACACGCGGAAGAATAGTCGAGCGTATCAAGCAGTTGAAGTGACGCGTATTGCGTTAGGGACTACGGATGTCGCATCTTTATTCCCAAACCTACGCAACACGAGGCACTTCAGGCACTATGGGAGATTCCAATGAAAGTAAGGGCATCCGTAAAGCCGCGTTGCGCTAAATGCAGAGTCATCAAGCGCGCCGGAGTAGTAATGGTTATTTGCACCGACCCTAAGCACAAGCAGCGACAGGGATAGTTTGGGGCCGAGGCCCACAGGAGGAGACTTTGGCAAGAATAGCCGGCGTAGACATCCCACGCGACAAGCGTGTTGAAATCGCCCTCACCTATATCTATGGGATCGGGCCAACAACAGCAAAGACAATCGTTGAGAAAAATAAGATAGACCCGGATACACGTGTGCGCAACCTCACTGAAGAGGAAGTAAACCACATCCGCGAGACTATTGATAAGGAATATACAGTCGAAGGCGACCTCCGCCGCAGCGTCAGCATGAACATCAAGAGGTTGGTGGAGATCAAGTGTTATCGCGGCATCAGGCACCAGCGCGGTTTGCCTGTACACGGCCAGCGCACGCGCACTAACGGTCGCACCCGCCGTGGCCCGCGCCGCACAGTGGGTATTCGTCGCAAGAAGTAGTTATAGGAGTAACAATGGCAGAGAAGCAGGTAACAGCTAAGAAAGCACGCGCAGCAAAAGCCCGGCGGCGAGAGCGGAAAGTGGTGCCCCGGGGCCAGGCGTATGTTCAGTCGAGCTTCAACAACACAATTGTGACGCTGACAGATCCACAGGGCAATGTTTTATCGTGGGGCAGCGCGGGCGCGGCGGGCTTCAAAGGCTCGCGCAAGAGCACGCCTTACGCCGCCCAGATTACAGCCGAAGGGGCGGCCCGGCGCGCAATGGACCAGGGCCTGCGCCAGGTCGAAGTCTTTGTGAAGGGCCCAGGGGCAGGACGCGAATCAGCTATACGCTCCTTGCAGGCCGCCGGTATTCAGGTGCTGTCTATAAGTGATGTCACCCCGATCCCACACAACGGCTGCCGTGCTCCGAAGCGAAGAAGAGTATAACTACACCGCTTTGCGCAATTACCAACTACGAGTTACTGATTACGAATGGACTCGTAATTAGTAATTGCGTTACGGGGCGGGAGATTAGCCCTCCCGATCCTCCCCTTACCGCTATATATCGTTTGATGAATACGCGGGCAGAAGATGCGTGGGAACTCCGCGGCAATGTTGTTTGCCACCTTCTTTCTGAGATAAAGTAGATATAAGAAACTACACGGAGAAACAATGGCAAGGTATACAGGACCGGTTTGCAAGCTCTGTCGACGAGAGGGGATGAAACTCTTTCTAAAGGGCGACAAATGCTTCACAAAATGCACACTCGAAAGACGGCCTCAGCCCCCAGGGCAGCACGCCCAGCGCCGCAACCGCAAGGTTTCGGATTACGGCCTACAGCTTCGAGAGAAGCAAAAGGCACGCCGCTTGTATGGCGTGTTGGAGCGCCAATTCCATCTGCACTTTGAGGCTGCCGAGAAGCGCCCAGGCGTGACAGGTGAGAACCTCCTACAGGTGCTCGAAATGCGGCTCGATAACGTAGTCTACAGGCTGGGCCTGGCCGATTCACGGCCACAGGCGCGCCAACTCGTGCGCCACGGCCATTTTGATGTAAACGGACATAAGACAGATATACCCTCCTTCATCTGCAAACCGGGCGATGAGATTCGCGTACACGAATCCTCCAAGTCCAACGAGTACTTCCAGACTCTACAGCCCCAGTTGAAGAACAAGCAGATTGCCCCCTGGATGGAACTGAACCAGGCCACCATGACAGGCCGCGTTGCCAGAATCCCAGGCCGCGACGAGCTGGGTCTGGACCTGAACGAACAGCTAATTGTAGAGTATTACAGCAGATAAGGACTCGTACTGCGCACTACGCATTGCATGCCGAGCTAAAGGAAGGATCTCTCTAACCTTGCCGCTTACGCAATACGCAGTATGCGATACGATTCTGTAAAGGAGATAACATTGAGCAACGAGTCAACAAACGGTATGCCCAATGTAGTGGCAGTGGCTACCGCCACCAATTATGGCCGATTCGCAGTTGGCCCTTTGGAGAGTGGCATTGGCACGACACTGGGCAACGCTTTGCGCCGCATCTTGCTCTCGTCGCTGCCAGGCTCTGCAATCACCAGTGTGCGTATACAGAATGTCTACCACGAATTCTCATGCATACCCTCCGTCCGTGAGGACGTGACCGAGATAGTGGTGAATGTAAAGAATGTACGGCTACGCTCTTACAGCGAGCGTCCGGTTCGTTTGCAACTGAGCAAGCAGGGCGCCGGGTATGTGCGTGCGGGTGACATCGAGATACCGGCGAATGTCGAGCTAGTGAACCCCGATTTGCTTCTGGCAACGTTGGACGGTCCTGACGCGCACATTGAGATGGAGCTTACGGTCGAGCGAGGGCGTGGGTATGTCTCATTCGAGGCACGTGAAGGGATGGCTATCGGTACTATTCCGGTGGACGCTATCTTTTCACCGATACCGAGGGTGAACTACATTGTCGAGCCTGCCAACGCCGATGTGCTGGCTACAACTCAAGAGGAGGGAGAAGAAGAGCAGCTTGAGCCGCTGAAGCTGGAAGGGAAAGAGCAGCTCTTGATGGAGATCTGGACCGATGGCACAATCGATCCAGGAGAAGCATTGAGCTTGTCTGCCCAGTATCTGGCGCAGCACTCATCTCTCATTTCCAACTTCAATCGCATAGTTGCTCCACCGCCTGGGCGTGAGCTTCCCGGCTCTGTCGCCATACCGCCTCATCTCTTCGAAATGCCTATTGACGACCTTAGCCTCTCGATGCGCACCTATAATTGCCTCAAGAGGAGCGGCGTCACCAAGGTTGGCCAGGTGCTGCGCATGGACAAGAAGGAGCTTCTTGGGTTGCGCAACTTTGGCGATAAATCTTTTGATGAGCTGCATGAAGCTCTACAATCACGCAATCTCATTCCGCCCGGTAGCCCTCTCGACCTCACAGCTAACGATGTGATTGAGGCTAACAGCGAGCTGGATGACGTTGACGCTGAGCTTGACATTGAATACCCGGACGCTGATGACATCGTGGACTCGCCTGAGGGCTACATGCTGTCGCCTGAGATAGGCGGCCCCGGCGGCATCGAAGAGGTCGTATCAGGCGGCGGGGTTAGCGAAGGCAGCTTGAAGGAGTCGGCAGGTATATACGTAGACGGTGAACCTGCCTCCGAAGAGATGGACTTCACAGGCCAAACAGTGCCCACAGCCGACTTTGCGTTAGGCAGCGATAGCGCCGACACACAAGAAGAGGTCGAAGCCAGGCCCAAAGCGCGAAGCAAAAAGAAAGCCTGAGCGCACAGAGCCAATTATGAATTGGGGTACTCTAACTCGCAATCAGTAATTCATAATTCGCAACTCCGCTACGGGGCGGGCTAACACAGAGGAGATAACAATGCGTCACAAAATGAAAGGCCGCGGGTTGGCGCGCACAAGCGGTGAGCGCCGTGCTCTCTTTAGAAATCAACTTGTGAGCTTGCTCATGCACGAGCGTATCCGTACGACGGACGCCAAAGCGCGCGAGCTTCAATCTCTGGCCGAGAAGATCGTGGCCCTGGGCCGCGAAGACACCGAGTTGAACCGCACCCGGGCAGCCTCCATACTGGCTAACTCGCTGATGGTGCGCAAGCTCTTTGAAGAGATTGGTCCTCGCTATACGGACCGCGTCGGTGGTTATACTCGTATTTACAAGCTGGGCCGTCGAGCAGGTGATGCGGCCCTTATCTGCCAGCTCGAGCTGGTAGAAGGCTAACGTAGTACGTATTACGTGGTAGAGCTAAAGAGCCTCTTATCTTCACCCCTCGCGCAATACGCACTACGTAGTAGTCTAATGCACCTTAAGTTAGTAATACAGTACGACGGCACGGACTTCTCCGGCTCTCAGCTTCAGGCTAAGGGGCAGGGAAGGACGGTGCAGGGCGAGCTTGAGAGCGCAGTTGCGTCCCTCACGGGCGTGGCAGTCAGGGTGGCGTTGGCCGGGCGCACAGATGCAGGGGTGCATGCCTGGGGCCAGGTAGCCAGCCTTGCCTTTCCTGAGAGGGAGAGGCTATCTACGCCACCGGCAGTGCAGAAGGCGCTGAACGGCGTCTTGCCGGGCGACCTCGTAGTAGCAGCGGCTGAGTGCGTTACCGAAGGGTTCCATGCTCGTTTTAGTGCGAGCAGGCGTGCGTACAGGTACCTTATCTGGAATGCTCCCACGCCCGCGCCTCTTCTGGCTCGTTATAGCCTGCATGTGTGCCAGCGTTTAGATGCTGATGCCATGTCAAGCGCCGCCACCCTGTTGGAAGGCACGCATGATCTTGGCGCTTTCGCGGGGCAGGGGCTGGGGATGCCTGGCAGTTCAGCTGATAAGCCGAGCACGGTTCGCACCGTCTACCTTGCGAGGCTGCAAACCTTGAAGCCGGAAGCTAACTTCTGGGCCTGGGGCACGCCTGTGGCGCATGGCGTTGCAGGCAACGGCGGCGAGTTGTTGGCCCTTGATCTGGTGGCGAATGCCTTTTTGCCGCAGATGATACGCACTATAGTGGGCACTCTGC
>JADMIH010000395.1 GCA_015478675.1 Chloroflexota bacterium
GAAGCTATTTTCAAAGCAGAACTCTTGAAAAACGCTTAGAAACACGTTATAGTACAAACGTTCGCTAGAGCGTGGAAAGGCTCCGCTCGCTCTAGCAGAAACCAAAGACACTCCTAACGCTTTGAGTAGAAAGGAATCCTATATGCAAGCAGTAGACAAGAGGGCCGCCAAGAGCGCTACCGCGACCGGCAAGAAGTCCAAGGGGTTCACGGACGAGGAACGAGCCGCGATGAAGGAGCGCGCCCAAGAGCTGAAGGCGGTCGCAAACAAGGCGGATGGGGAACGCGCTGTGCTCGCCAAGATCGCCGAGATGGGGGAACCGGATCGCGCCATGGGCGAGCGGCTCCATGCTATCATCAAAGCCAGCGCGCCAGCCCTCTCGTCGAAACTCTGGTACGGGATGCCCGCGTATGTCAGGGACGGCAAGGTCGTCTGCTTCTTCCAATGTGCGCAGAAGTTCAACACGAGGTACGCGACGCTCGGCTTCAACGATAAGGCAAACCTCGATGAAGGTGCCATGTGGCCGACCGCCTTCGCGCTGAAGGAGTTGACCGCCTCTGAAGAGGCAAGGATCGGCGCGCTCGTGAAGAAAGCCGCAAGCTGAGGGCGCGCCGTCTACCCGTCTGCCCGTCTGTGCGGCGGCAGACCGTTTGATGGCCCTCATGTTGTTGGGCGTACTTAGAGCAGAATCTGAGGCTACTCAGCCTTAGCTGCGGGCTTCCCGGTCTGTAATAATTACATGGGGTGCACAGGTGAGCAAGATGAGCGAGGCGTTTGACGTGGTGATAGCAGGAGAGGTCTACTGCGACCTGATATTTACAGGTTTGCCTCGTATGCCTGTAGCGGGGGAGGAGCTTTTTAGCACCGACTTTGATATAGCAGCAGGTGGGGTGTTCAACACTGCGGTTACCCTCCGGCGGCTGGGGATGAAGGTGGGGCTTTTCACTCATGTGGGGACCGATCCATTCAGCTTGTTCGTCCTCGACGCTTTGCGCTCGGAAGATATAGACCTCAGCCTGGTGCAAAGGGCCGATCACAACGTTCGCACCCTGTCGGTAGCCCTCTCTTTCGCGCACGACCGCAGCTTCGTCAGTTTCGTGGACCCGCGTCCTGCAAGCCCTTCACCCGCTAAGGCGTTGGCGCAGCGCCCCTTCCGCCACATTCATATCCACTGGCTGGGCCAATTGTGGGATCAGCCTGATCTGCTGCAACTGGCGCGCCAACAGGGAGCAGGCATATCGCTCGACTGCCAATGCTGTCCCGATACTATGG
>JADMIH010000396.1 GCA_015478675.1 Chloroflexota bacterium
CGGGTGGTTATGAGGAGAAAATTCGTTTGAATCGGTTTGGGCAGTTAGTTTTGTAGGTTCGCTGAGGTTGACTGAGACGGCTTTTCGGCACTCTTGGCACTGTTCAGGCGCACTGCTGCCCGAGGCCTTCGGCTCGTTGTTGTGCGATCAGCCTTGGCAGCCTTAGCAGGTTGTGTGCCGCGCAACTGAAGACGAAGACCCAGTCCACCTTGTGCAGGCCGCGCAGTTTCACCTGGCGCACCGGGCCGGTCTGCTTCAGCCATCCGAAGCTCTTCTCCACCAGCCAGCGGCAGCTCAGGCTGATCGCGTAGCCTTCGTGCCGCGTCGTCCTTCCGTCCATGTTCGAGCGCCGACCCTTGTCGTTCTTGGTGATGTGCGGCGTCACGTTGAGCTTGCGCGCGGCCTCGACGAACTGCCGGTCGTCGTAGGCCTTGTCCGCGCCCACCGTGATGCGCCGGGAACGGCCAGCTTGCTTGTCGGCCAGCATTAGCAGAGCGGCTTCGCGCTCGGCGTAGCCGTCGGCCTGGGTGACCATGGCGGCGGCGATCAGGCCGTTGCGGTTCTCCACCAGCGCATGGCCCAGATAGGCCAGATGCGATTCCTTGCCGTAGCTCTTCTTGTAGAGCCGAGCGTCCTGGTCGGTGGTCGATTCATGCGTATCGTTGCTGCGCTTGCTGTTGTGGAAGTTCGTGCCGTCATCGTCGGAACCGTCCTTCTTGCGGAAGCTCTTCTGTGACGCCCAGGCCTGGATCAGCGTGCCATCGACAGTGAAGTGGTCATCACTCATAAAACGCTTCGCCTGTCCGATCACAGCGGCGAAGAACTGCTGCGCCACGTCGGAGGTCAACAGACGATCACGGTTCTTGGAGAACACCGCATGGTTCCACACCGCGTCGTCCATACCCAGGCCCACGAACCAGCGGAACAGCAGGTTGTAGTCCAACTGCTCGACCAACTGCCGCTCCGAGCGTACCGAATAAAAGGCCTGCAACAGCAGAGCCCGCAACACATACTCGGGCGCAATCGATGGCCGACCGGAGGCCGAGTACAGGCTGTCGAACTCTCCACTGAGCGAGCGCAACACCACATCCGTCAGCCGCCGAATCTCCCGCAACGGATGCTCCTGAGGCACCCGCTGCTCCAACGTCACATAGCTGAACATGCCGTCCTGGACCCGCTCGTCTCCACGCATACTCAATAGACGAACAACTGGCCAAGGAAGTCTTAAACTGCGGAAACACTGGAACCTATTTCAACAAGCTCCTAGG
>JADMIH010000209.1 GCA_015478675.1 Chloroflexota bacterium
TCAAGCCCGAAAAGGCGCACAAAGCTTCCTAGTCGGAGTTTGCCAGCGGTATCAACTTCGCGTCAGAACCCATTTCCGTTCCAATGATACTCAGAGGCCTAGTTCTTTGTGAAGCTGCCAAGCACCATTGGCCCCAATAGCGCCCCAGCACCTATCGCAAGCAGCAGCCAGGCAAAGCCCTCTGGCGGCTGCCGTAAGTGTCGCTCCGACAACACTACCAGGAGTGCTCCCGTAGCACCTACCGCAAGGGAAGCCACCGCTTGCACGAGCAGCAACCTGGATACAAAGGAATTATGGCGAACATAACTCAAGCCTGACGCAGCATCCCGTATCCAGCCGGCCAGCCCTCGACGGTTGTCGCGGTCAAGCTCGCCTGCGTGTACCGGTATCCTCAGCCTCCAGATCATGAGCGCCGAGAAGATAAAGGACACTGCGTTAAGCACAAAGGCGGGGCCGGTGCCGATAGCCGCTATTAAACCCGCAGCTACAGCCGACGCGATTATCTGCACTAACCTCCCCGTAGACCACGATACCGAGTTCGCAGCCAATAGCGACTCTCGCTCGACGATGGTTGGTATCACCGCCTGTAGCGTGGGGTTGAAGAACACGCTGCACGCATTGAGGAGCGCGGCAATCAAATATACCTGCCAGGTTGCATCAGCGAATGCCAGCACCAGTACCAGCGCGGCTCTTGTGAGGTCTGAGGCCACCAGTATCGCCTTGCGGGGGAAGCGATCAATTACTACCCCCGCCACAGGTGCCAGCAGGAGCAGGGGGACTATCTCAAAGAGAACAGTGACTGAGACGGCAAGCCCTGAGCCCGATAACCT
This sequence comes from Chloroflexota bacterium, assembly GCA_015478675.1. The sequence goes on from JADMIH010000209.1 coordinate 831, forward strand.
GAATACAAGGACTACAAGGGCTATGTAGTTGAGCGTGTCCCCAAAGTTGGATACTAGCTGCCCTAGCCAAAGGGGAAAGTATGACCGGCTCGCGATTATCTTGCCGTACTGCCGAAAGACGTTCTCTGACTTCCTCTCTTCTATATCTGCCACCGTGCTACCCTCTACTACTATCCTCTGCCCGCCCGCAGCATGGTAGCGTATTCATGAGGCATGAGGTCCGGTTGGCGCGTGGCCTCGATTTCTCGCGCGGCCTTTTCTATGTCATATGGCACGCGGAGAAACTCGACTGTTAGCTCTTTGCCCTTAGCCTCCATAACGATATAGCAGGCGCGAGGGTCGCCGTCCTTCGGCTTGCCCACGCTCCCCTCGTTTACGACGTGTCTGCCGCTTGGCAGCACACGGTGATAGGGGATGTGGGTATGTCCGCACACCAGCACGTCCGACTCGACCATGTCGAGCAGCCGCTCCAAGCTGGAATCGGGCCGGTCTTCGTAAAGGTACTCGTTTATCCTGCGCGGCGAGCCGTGAACCAGCATCAGCTTCAGGTCTCCGAGTTGCAGCGGTATTCTATCCACCAGGCTGCGCAGGTATGCTTTGTTCTCCAGTGTTGTGTGGGCGTTGCTCCATGCGATTGAGAGTTTGCCCAGCGCCTCTGAATGAGCATCCTTGTAGGCACATCCGCAGTCGTCGCTTGTGTTGCCTACTCCCTGGTCGTAGTTGCCCATTATGCAGGGTATTTTGCTCTCGCGTATAGTTCGGGTAACCTCATTAGGGAAAGTGGCGTAGCCCACCAGATCTCCCAGGCAGTAGCGCTCGGTAATTCCTCTCAGGTCCATGTCCGAAAGGACAGCTTGGAGTGCTGGTAGATTAGCGTGAATATCAGAGAATATAGCCGCCCTGTTCATCATTGTCCTCCATATCCTTCATGGTCACCGATCAGGCTTCGTTTGCCACCCCTCGATAGCTCACGATTCTCCAGGCAATATGTAGCTATCAAATGTCAGGCACACGCTGGTGAGGATTTACTTTGTCTCATCTACTACCTGGCTGAAATCCGGCTTTGCCTCCGTACCTACCGCCTGAGGATCCCGCAGCACCTGATATGTTAGGGCGCCGAGAGCGGCTCCCGCGATAGGACCGACGAGGTAGAGCCACAGGTCGGTGAAGTCACCCGCAACTAAGGCGGGACCGAGGGACCGTGCAGGGTTCATGGATGCACCCGTTATCGGACCCGCGAAGAGCGCTTCCAGCGCGATTGTGCCGCCGATTGCGATAGCCGCCGCCTGCCCAACAGCGCGCGTATCGGTGGCTACTGCTGTGATCACGAACATGAGCAAGTAGGTCAGGATCCCCTCCAGCACCATCCCGGATATTGAGCCGTTTGAGGGATGGGTAACGCCAAGCCCTCCGGTATTCCCGATAAGGAAACGCACCGCAAGGCTGCCCATGATCGCGCCCCATACCTGCGCCACAAGGTAGGGGAGCACGCGAGCGGCTGGGAAGTGGCGCGTGAGGGCGAAGGCGAGTGTAACCGCGGGGTTGAAATGGGCTCCTGATATGTGGCCTGTGGCGTAGATCATGACCATGATCACCAGGCCAAAGGTCAGCGAGATGCCTACGTGCCCCTGCGCCCCACCGGAGACTGCATTGGAAACCACAGCGCCCGTACCGGCAAGCACAAGAGCAAACGTGCCTATCATCTCCGCCAGCATGGCGCGCACCAGGCTGCTACTCACTTCTCCACCTCTGTAGCGTCTGCTTCCTTGCTGCTGGAGAACTGCACATCAGGCGTCCGGTCCCTCCTCTGCTTGCTCTCCTTTTTGTAGATATGGTGCTCACTGTGCTTCATGAGCAGCAGGAAGTGGATACGGTTCGTAAGCTCCTGTGCTGTTCGCTCGAAGGCTGCGTAACGCTCCTCGTCTGTTCCCTCTACAGCTGCGGGGTCTGGAAGGCTCCAGTGTATCTGCTCGGGATCGTCTCCGAAGAGGGGGCAGACTTCGCGCACCCGGTCGCACACTGTGATGACATAATCAAAGATCCGATCTCGCAGCTCGTCCACGTGCTTGGAGCGCTGAGCGCTGATGTCTATGCCCATCTCGGACATAGCGCGTGAGGCGAGGGGATGGACTACCGAAGGCATGCTCCCTGCGCTCCATACCTCAACCCCGCCCGCACCCTCCCGGCGCAGGATGGCTTCGGCCATCTGGGAGCGAGCGCTGTTGTATGTGCACAAGAAAAGGACCCTTGCCGGCGGCGAAACCAGCGTGTGAAGTCCGCTACCCATACTGCTTGCCCGGTGTGGGATCGTAACACTCTCCAGCAGGGCGGGGTGTAGTGAGCCCGCGGCCTGAAAGTAAAGCTCGCGCAGGTGGGCTATATTGATCGTGTAGTACACATCACGGGCATCCGCCGAAGAGCGACGCTCCGCCACGATCTGGGCCTCCCGCATCTTGCGCAGGTGGTAGCTCACCAGGTTGAACGGCTGGCCCAGCAGCTCGACAAGCTCGTGCACGCGTCTGTCGCTATGCGCCAAGACTTCCAGAGTTTGCCACCGAAGGTCATGGGCCAAGAGCTTCATGAGAGCGGGAGATACGGGAACGGGACCTGAAACCGGATGTGGCATGCCGGGACCCTCAGCGTTAGCAAGGCTGGACACGGCAAGCCTCCTCTGGTTACAATCATTTCAAATCAATTTGAAATATATCAGATTATAGCAGCAACACGTCAGCGCGGCAAGAGTTGTCACCAGACTTCAACCTGGATATACCTGCTCTTCAGCGAGGGGATGCTAAGCTAGGTTTGTGGTGGAATAGGCAATGGGGGCAGTGTGGCAGTGTGCGCGTTCAATGGAGGCTCTTCTTTCGGGCACAGTACTACAACGCGCATTACACACTTGCGCAGTTGTTGTAGCATTTGAAAACATTAGGCTATGTTCTGACGTTGCCTCAGGAAGCGCAGCTTCCTCTAGTAACTGTGAATGGTCAGGTGCTGAGCAGTGGGGGTAAGATCCCGATGCCTGCTATAGGAGAGCATGCAAAAGTCGGGGGTATGGCACCAAGGTAGGCGTGCTCATGCATTTGAGGGCGTGGTACTATCGGAACTGGTGTACTTGTAGTAGGTATTGCGCGAGATACCGACGATCTCGCAAATCTCCCTGATGCTGTGACCCTGTACTGTGCGAAAATTGTATCCGCGCAGCTAGAGGCCGTCAACCAGCCTCACGGTAGTAGTCATGCATGATGCCACCAAGCACGTCGCGGCGCTTCACTGGTCCTTCTCGGGGTTGCCGTGTGATTGGAATGGGGCAGCGCTGCTCAATGCCCTGGTGCGGCCGAGCACGGTTGTAGTAATTCACATATTCTTGCATAACTGCTCGCAAGTGGGCTTCACTTACGATCAGTAAACGATCCAGGCACTCGGCCCTTACTGAGCGGATCCAGCGTTCGGCGAACCCGTTAGCTTGAGGCGTTCGGTACGGCGTGCGTACAATCTCGATGCCTTCAGAGGCGAATACTCGGTCAAAGGCCGTTGTGAACTTCGTATCTCGATCACGGATCAAGAAGCGGATCGGTTGCTGCTCGTCCTGTAGAGACCAGGTCAACTGACGTGCTTGCTGGCTAACCCAGTCTGCTGTGGGGTGCGCTGTGCATCCGGCGAAATGGACGCGACGAGTGCCCAACTCGATGAAGAAAAGCACGTATAGCATCTTCAACCATGCAGTTTCAACAGTGAAGAAGTCGCAAGATAACATTTGGTCAGCGTAATGGTTCAGGAATGTCCGCCAACTACTGCCATGCTTCGCTCGTCCGGGAGCCGGCGGCACTCGTTGCCGTTTGAGTATATCTCTGACAGTAGAGCGGCCAATGTGATAGTCCAGCTTGAGCAACTCACCATGTATCTTGCTGTAGCCCCAGTTTGGGTTCTCCTCAGCCAGCCTCTTGATCAGCACGCGCAGCTCAGGCGTGGTTGGTGGTCTACCCTTTTTGCGCCGCTGCTTGTACGTCCACTTACGGCGAACCAGATCACGATGCCATTTCAACAGAGTATCCGGCTTGAACAGGAGAGAGACCTGACTCAACCGGTCACAGGCAGCACGGCCCGTGCTGCGGTGCTGTTCAGTTTGGCGGCTAAAACAGCTAGGACAAGCTTCTCAAGACGAGAGACACGGGGAGGCTGAGGGTGCTTACGTTGTAGAATAGAGAGGATTGCGCTTCGCTCCATTTGTCGCAGAAGGAGGATTTCGAGGTCTTTGTGGCGGTCGGAGTGGCGAGTGATGGAGAAGAGGTCGAGGAGGAATGAAAAGAGGTGTGCGAGGAGGAAGAGGATCATGTCCAACCGCAGAGCAGAGAATATGCCGAGAAGCTACCCGAGTATAAGGCATCTACGCCTGCGGACAGCTTTTCCGCATAGTACAGGCGGTGTCGAGGCCAGCCGGGCGACTCCTGCCAAGGCGTCATCGAGCTTCATCGAGGGTAGATGGGTATCCCCGCTGTTCCCGCTGTTCCCGCTGTTCCCGCTGTTCCCGCTGTTCCCGCTGTTCCCGCTGTTCCCACTCGTCGCGCAGTTGATCTACATAGTTTTGGACATCGATTCCTTCCCAGATTTCCTTGCCCAGCCCATGCAGTTCCGTAATGCTGCGCCTGGGTAGTCCTGTGGGTAGTCCGGCAGGGTTCGCAAGCTCACAAGGTTCAGCAGCTAACCTCTGTGCAAGCATAGCGAGGAATCGCAGCTGCTACCGTATAGGAAGCGAACGCACATAACGTTCGTAGATTTCTTGCGCACTTGCCGTTCTCATGTATCATACCTCATGCCTCACAAGAAGTCCTACCGAAAGCATATCAGAACTCCATGCTTTATTCAATGCTCTTCCACTGACCTCCGCTTATGATTCGCGCAAATAAGAGAGGAAATTGGAAGAGGCCTATGCCAATGTGATAGCATCCTATCTATGCTACCAAAGAGTAACTCTACCACCCTGATCAATGAACAAGTCAACAGTGTTCCCTTTCTGCTTGGGCTGATCGAGGACCTGACCTGGGCATTGGGTCTCTAATTGATGCCCATGTCAGTCCGCACGGCCATTGGCAAGGAGCCTCCAGGGGTACAGTGGTCACCATCTGGCTCGCCCATATTCTCAGCGAACGCTCCCACCGCCTGGTCGCTGTCCGAGACTGGGAGACTGGGCTGCCGCTCGCGTTCACACTATCCAGACCTTGCTTGGCTTTGACTTGCGTCCTACTGATTGCACCGACCACCGCCTAGCCAACGTTCTCTCCATGCTTGGCTCTCCCTCCAACCAGGCTATCCTTGACTCTGCTCTCTGTGGTGGCTACTTACGCCATCCGCAGCCTTTATAGGCCGTTTTCAAGCGTGGACGGCGTAAGTAGCCACCACAGGCTTGTTGGAACAGTAATCTGGGGAAGCAGTAAATCGTTCCATCGAATTGGATAG
>JADMIH010000210.1 GCA_015478675.1 Chloroflexota bacterium
ATTTGCCTCGGCACAACCAGCAGGCTATACTATTTCCGTGAAGTGTCTACATAACAAGCTATCGTAATCTGCCTGCTTCGCAGTATGCGGAAGTTCTGAACTGGCTGCACAAGTGGTACGAGGACCTATGAAAGGAGCTAAGCGGGTAGTGTCAGGAGATCCAAGGAGATATAGCCTAGCGGCCGAGTTGGAGTAACTGGAAAATGTTCGTGAGTAAGCATCTATCCCCCCGTTCTGCCAGCAGCTCAGAGCAGAACCCCATTGAGCAGTCGGAGCCCCAGGGCGCTGACTTCAATAGTCTTCTCAACGATCTGCGGTCAATCATCGGTATGGGTCGCGGCAGGGCAGCGGCCGCTATCAACTCGGAGATGGTGGCCACGTACTGGCAGATAGGAGAGCGTATTGTACGTGAAGAGCAGGAGGGTGCGCTACGTGCTGCCTATGGAGAACGGGCGCTGGAGCGGTTGGCGCATGTGCTCAGTACTGAGTTTGGCAGGGGGTTCAACGAGCGCAGCCTGCGCAATATGCGCCAGTTCTATATGGCTTACCCGATTCGGTCCACACTGCGGACCGAATTGACGTGGAGCCAATACCGCACGTTGATGCGCTTGCCCGATCTAGATCAGCGTGATTTCTATGCCAGGCTGGCGATCAGCGGGCGCTGGAGTTCTCGTGAGCTGGAGCGGCAGATAGGCTCTATGCTATACGAGCGCGCTGCGCTATCCCGCCGGTCGGACCAGCTTGCAGCTGAGCTCCCCGACAAAGGTGATGCTCTTGCCCCATACGATGAGACCTTTCGCGACCCTTACATTCTCGACTTCTTAGGCCTACAAGACACCTATTCCGAGCGGGATCTTGAGGCAGCACTTATCCACAACATCGAGCGGTTCTTGTTGGAGTTGGGGTCAGACTTCTGCTTCATGGGTAGGCAGCGCAGGCTCACTGTGGGCGATGAAGACTACTACGTTGATCTGGTGTTCTACCATCGCGGGCTGCGCTGCCTTGTGCTGGTTGACCTCAAGATCGGCCCCTTCTCCCCAGCGGACGCTGCTCAGATGAAGCTTTATCTGAATTGGGTGCGGCTTCACGACAAGCGCGAAGGTGAAGCAGATCCCATCGGCCTGATCCTATGTGGCTCTAAGAACGAGCAGGTAGTTGAGCTGTTGCTATCTGACCCAGCAAACAGCATTGACGAGCGCATAAGGGTATCACAATATCTACTGCTAAATAGCGAGGAGGCGATCAAAGAGCGGCTGGCACTCATCTCGGAGGCATACGAGCAAGGCCATCACACTTTGTCCTACAACGACACGGGAACTGACAGTACTGAAGTCTGAAGAGCCTATATAGGTCTTCCCCGCCTCCTTATCGCGAGCTACACATCAGGGCCTTGTCCAACAGCTTGTTGGACAAGTACTACGGGGCCATAACGTCTATCTCCTCGACACGGATGCCCTTCATAGCACAATGGGATATTTTTTGTCATGCTAAGGCGCCTCATCGAGGATGCCCCTGACGAGCAGCCGAAAGAGCAATAGCTGTCAAGCATCCCGTTTATCGCGAAACTGATGTCCAGCGGCTTGACAAAACTATTCTCTACAATGCATACTATGCCGACGAGCTTTCCTATAACCTCTACCATAGTGGCTGGGGTTATATTGCTATCTAGACCAGAGTGAGGCTTTGCCGTGGGAGATAATTCCGACGAGGTGGATCCAACCGATCTGACAGAGATGCTTACAAGTGGGGAAGCTGCCTCTCGCCTTGGAGTTAGCCGCAGACGTGTACTCGCCCTTGTAGAAACGGGGCGGTTACCTGCGCGTCGTGCTGTGCCAATCGAACTTGCCAGGCTACTTGAGGCGCGCCGCATAAAATCTGTGCCGGCAGCAGGCGTGGTGTTGATCCAAACCGATGACCTTCTACTGGTAGAAGACAGGCAGACCGGCTACCCAAAGGGTAGACCCAGGAAGCCTGTATCCGATGGCTTGGCATCCTAGCCCGACTCACAGAAAGGCAAGAGTGATCTCGAATGTGGCCGATGTAAACCGGTGATTCGCATGCCGCATAAACCTATAAGATTATCACCTCTAGAAAAGAGAGTCCACTCGTATGAACGTCCTTATGTGCAACCGGCTGATCGATGAATACAAATCCTATGTGTCCAATTTGTAAACATCCGCGACGGGAGAGATGAGCCGATGACGCGGGAAACGGTGGCGAAGGGTGTGGCCGAGCAGTCCGATGAGGTGGTAATCGTACACAAAATATAAAGCTCAAAATCCATTCCTTACTTGCTTACACATACAAGTGAGAACGACCGATGTTAAGCAGCTCATCATCGAACACTTTCAGAGCCGAGGTCGCTCTGCCGGGCGAAACCGGAGAGTATAAAATATCGCCTACTGATGTCTCTCAGTTCATCAGGCTCGAGCAGTGCCAGCGTTACCTACGTCTGCGGCTGCACGAAAGGGCATACGGTCGGGACTTCTTCGAGCAGTATGGTGTCCACCCTCAGACTATCCCACCGCTTCTCACGCGCTCGGGGCAATCGTTCGAGGAGCAGGTAGAGGCCCAGGTTGCAGTTGGCTACACGACCCGCAACCTAGCCCGGGACGGCTCCTCCAGGCGCGACTCAGACAACGCAACAGTAGTCGAGGTAGCACGCGATCTGCCCGCAGGTGGCAGTGTGGTGTTGTTTCAAACCCGCCTCTCATTGTCCCTTGGAGAGTGGTGGTTTCGGGGCGACATAGATATCCTCCGCATGGAGCGCTACGAGGATGGCACACTGCACCTTCTCATAGCCGATATGAAAAGCTCCGCCGAGGCGAAGATGGAGCACCGCCTGCAGGTAGCGTTCTACCACCGCATGCTGTCCAGCCTGCTTGAGCGCGAGGGCATACCTCATAGTGAGATCAGCATGGGCATACTCTTCCGGGGGTCTGTCCTTCCCACCAATGACTTCGATCACCAGGAACTTGCCCGTATCGCTGAACAGCACGCTCTTGCCGAACAGCTCTTCGGCGTTGATGATGCTCTGCTTGAGATCGCGCCTGACCCGGCACCCTACCTCGATTCGGTGGATGACCTTGTCACGGGTCCGGATTCTACTGCCCTCCGCCTCTTGAGCGCGCCCTTTGATGAACTGCCCTACCATCTCACCCACAAGTGCGACGGGTGCCTGTACAATGAGTATTGCATGAAGTGGACTGCGGAGCACAACGACCTGTCCCTGGTGCCCCACCTCACGGCTCTGGAGAAAGAGGCCTTGCGGCGCAAAGGCGTCAATACTGTATTCGACCTTGCAAGTCTGAAGGATCTACGTTACACGGAAAGTGCTGACGGCAATCGCTTCGACGGTCTCGTGCCGTCGCCCGGCAAGGAGAAGCTGACCAGGCAGCTATCTGGGCAATGGGGCATCGGCCACCGGCTTGATGAGCTAATCCTGAGGGCCAGGCGCTATCTCGACTGGAAGCAATACGATGTGGAAGCCATTCCTTACATCCCCAGCAAAGGGCACGGCTCGCTACCCTACTGCGATCCCAATCACAATTCCAATCTCGTCAAAGTATATATAGACGCGCAACACGATTACCTACAGGACCGCGTGTATCTCCTGGGATCTTTGGTGGTGGCTTACGAGGGTGGCATGGAGAAAGCCGAACACCGCAGAGTCGTCAGGATGACTTCCGGCCCTCCGGGTACCGACGAAGAAGAAAGGGAACTGCTGGTCGAATGGATCGGTAAAACGCTGAACGCAGTGGCGGAATTAGCAGCACCAGATGAGAACGGGCAGCCAACTGCGCCAATCCACCTGATCTTCTTCAACAGGTACGAGCAGCGGGTGCTGCTGGATGCGCTCGCCCGCCACCTGCCCACCATCCTGGCTGCAACGCCCATGTACGACTTCCTCACACAGAAAGCGGCATTCGACTCGCCCGTTGCCACCTTCCTGGACGATGAGATCCGCGAGCTGAAGAACTACCCGATGCTGTGCCAGTCTTTGCAGGCGGTGGCCGCTTTCCTCAAGTTCGATTGGCGCAGCCCCCGCAATTACCGCGCCATATTCCGGGAGCGCATGTTCGACTTCTGGGGCAAACTGGACAAAGCGGACGCAGAAGACACACAAGCCTGGTACACCAACCGGTCTCGCTTCAAGAGCGAGATCCCGCTTGAGTTTGCCTACTCATCATGGGGTGAATTGCCTCCGCCCGCTGAGGGGAAGGCTGACCCGTTCGAGCCGTACCGCAAAGCCACCACCAATCTCATCCTCGAGTTCCAGGCCAAGCGTTTGGACGCTATTCACTACATAGTGAGCCGCGACTTTCGGGGCAACCGTCTCACTACCAAAACGCCCTTTCGGCTGCCCGACCTCGCCTCTTTTTCGGAGAAGGCTCCTTCGTTGGCCCATGCCCTTGAAGAGTTCGTTACCATCGAGCGCCACGTAACACTGGCCGGGTGGAAGTCAGTCCGCAATATAGCCCCGGAGCGGCGCGCTCTCATGGGCGAAACCCTACTCGTCCGGTATCGCGAAGAGGACCAGGACCCTGAGGTCGTCAGGGTGAATCGCGAGCAACAACAGCGCCAGATTCTGCGTGAGCAGTACCGGGCGGCCTTCAAGGCGGCGAATCCAACTGCCAAACAGGTGCGCCTTACTCCCGACCAGAAGAAGGCTAGCGACTATTCCCAGGTAGGAATGCGCTACCGCTTGCGGCTGGAAACCGCAAAGGCGGGCATCGACGCTGGCCTGGACGAAGTGCTGGGGCTTACCAATTTGCGAGAAGGCGATACTATGATCCTCTACCCTCGCATCACATACGATGAGCGCCTTTCTGCCGACGAGCGCACACCCCAGACACCAACCCCCAAGCAGATGCTGTACGGGCCCCAGGTGAAGATCGAGCGCATCGTAGTTGAGCGCAATGAACAGAATGAGGCAGTGCAGGCGTTCGTGGAGGTCGAGTGGCAGCAGCAGATAGGGGGCGAGTGGTCAAAGGGTTTCGTCTTTGGCACGGGTTCCGAAGACCGTCCGATAGTTGACGGTAAGCTGTATACGCTGGACCCCGACATCAACGACATCTATGGTTACTGGTGCATGGTCACGACCAAAGCCCTCGCGGAAGCCATAGCGGCAGGTAACAGCGAAGTGAACACACTCTACAGCAGGCTCTCCAACCCACAAGGCAGCTACGTGGAGTGGGACGAGCGGGCCAGGGAGGGACAAGCGCGCTTCTATGAGGGGTTGGAGGCGCTGCATTCCTTGAGCGAGCATGAGATGCCGCAGTTCGAGGAAAGCAAGCACGACTATGTCTCCTATCACGGCGACGATCCGGTGCTGCTCGTGCAGGGGCCACCGGGCACGGGCAAGAGCTATTCTACGGCGTTCGCCATATTCGCCCGAATGCAGGGCGCCATGTCCTCGGAGCGTCCGTTCCGTGTGTTTATCTCGTGCAAAACGCACGCCGCGACCGATGTGCTACTTGAGAACGTGCGCCACGTCCAGAACCGCCTCCGTTACTTCCAGGAGCATTACTCAGACCTTTTCGACCGCTATTTTGACCCGCGCCTCCTTGATGTAGAGCTATTCAGGGTCGCACCCAAGCAGCCTGTGGGAGGCGTGACCAACCTCGACAAAGAGCGGGACAAAGAGAAAGGCGAGGATGGGAACGCCGACATAATCATCCGCTCCGAGTGGTGCGTTGTGGCCTCTACACCGGGCCATATCTACGGGATGGTCAAGGCTAGGTGGGGGAACAAAGACCTGTTCGGGCACTACTTCTGCGATCTGCTCGTGCTTGATGAGGCGTCGCAGATGAACATCCCGGAAGCCATCATGGCAGCCTTGCCTCTGAAGCCTACCGGCCAGTTGATCGTGGTAGGTGACCACAGGCAGATGGCTCCCATTGTGAAACACTCGTGGGACAATGAGCCGAAGAGGACCTTCAAGGAGTATAAGACTTACCGCTCCCTGTTCGTCACATTACTGGAGTTGGATCCGCCCATTCCAATGATCAAGTTTGCAGAGAGTTTTCGCCTCCACTCGGCGATGGCCGAGTTCCTGCGCCGAGAGATTTACTCCAAAGACGGCATACGTTATCACTCGAACAGGAACACTGTGCTGCCTAATCTGGAGCTGTCCGACCCGTTTGTGGCTGCTGTGTTGGCACCTGAGCATCCACTCGTGGTGATAGTCCACGATGAGGCAGGCAGCCAGACGCGCAATGAGTTCGAGCAGCGCC
>JADMIH010000211.1 GCA_015478675.1 Chloroflexota bacterium
AACTCGCTGATTATCTCCGAAAGGGCTTGTGTTTGTAAGAGAAAAGTGATACATGAAACGGGACATTAAGTAAGACAAATCAGGGATAGTACACCCGGCGAAAAGGTGCTAAACTGATTGCAGTAGAGCGCTTGCCCCTTTCTTCTCTGTGTGGGTATAGATCGGAGAGCATATGAGCACTTTTGCCCAATGGTTTAAGAAGCAACGGCGAGAAGTGGGGGTAAGCCAGGAGGACATTGCCTCCGCTATCGGCTACTCGGTGGCTAGCATTCGCAAAGTCGAGCAGGGGTTACGCCTGCCTTCCCTCGCGATGGCTCAACTGCTGGCATCTTACTTCCAGGTGCCGGAGAGCGATCAGCCCACCTTCATAAAGCAGGCTCACTCAGGCGACGCCCCCTTCACGGCCGCTGGTGAGGCTGTAGGCTCTGAGGGCCGCATTCCTGGCTGTGCTGTGCCAAACAATCTGCCTGCTTCTTCTCTCACCCGGCTTATCGGTCGCGAGGATGCTGTTGATGAGCTGAGCCGGTTGATGCTGGAGAGCAGCGTGCGCCTGCTCACCCTCACAGGGCCTCCAGGTATAGGCAAAACAAGCCTGTCGTTGGAGGTCGCACGGCGTTTGGTGGACGAGGAGGAGGTCTTTAAGCAGGGGGTATTCTTCGTCAACCTTGCGCCAACCCGGGAGGTGCTGTTTGTGGCTGATACGGTTGCGGCCACTCTAAGCCTGACGGAAGCAGGTGTCAGCACCTCCTTCGAGAGCCTGATGGGGCATTTACGGAGCCGACGGATGTTGCTGGTGCTGGATAACTTCGAGCAGGTAATCGAGGCTGGGCCTCAGCTAGCAGCGCTGCTGGTCAGTTGCCCAGGGATCAAGGCGCTGGTAACGAGCAGGGAAAGACTGAACGTGCGCGGCGAGAGGCTATTCCAGGTACCCGCGCTGGAGTTGCCCGACCCTGCAATTCCAGCGTCCCCCTCCGCTATAGCGCAATATGCCTCGGTCAAGTTGCTCGTCGAGCGAGTCGCCTCGGTGGACCCTAACTTCCGCCTTACCGCAGAAAACGCACCGGCGATAGCCCGTGTCTGCGCCCACATGGAAGGTTTGCCCCTCGCCATCGAGCTGGTAGCGGCACGCACACGCCTCTTCCCAATTGAGGAGATAGTTGGACGGCTCGACCGCAAGCTTTCGCTGCTGGTCGGCGGACCACGCGACATGTCGCCCAGGCAGCAAACGCTACGCAACGCCATAGAGTGGAGCTACAACCTCCTGGGTGAGCACGAGCAGCTACTTTTCGCCAGGCTTGCCGTCTTTGCCGGTGGCTGCACCTACCCGGCTGTCGAGGCGGTGTGCAACGCTACGGGCGATCTGCTGATAGGGGTGCTGGAAGGTCTGGAGTCGCTGCTAAATAAGAGCCTCTTGCGCCGTGAGCAGCGCGGCGAAGAGTGGCGGTTTTCCATGCTTGAGACTATCCGCGAGTACGCCTTGAAAAAGCTGGAGGAGAGTGGGGCCGCCAGCAAGACAAAAGAGAGACACGTGGAGTACTTTCTAACGCTGGCCGAGGTGTCGGAGCCGCATCTGGTGGGGGTGGAACAAAAGCTGTGGCTCGACAGGCTGGAGCGTGAGCATGATAACGTGCGGGCTGCTCTTGCCTGGGCTATTGAAGGCAATAAGCTGTTGTTGGCTGCGTACCTCGCAGGCGCTCTGGGGCGCTTCTGGGACACACATGGGCACCTGCACGAGGGGAGGTACTGGCTTGATGCGGTGCTCAATAAGGTCTCGGCGGGGGGTGAAGAGCTCCCCACTGAGCTAACTGTCAAGTTGCTGGTAGAGGCAGGAGCGTTGGCAGCTATACAGGCTGATTACAGCCGGTCGATCTTGTTGTACGAAGATGCGCTAGGACTACTGCGGCAGGAGGATAACCCGCGCGAGCGTGCTAACGTGCTTTACCGGCTGGCCCGACTCAGGAACGAAACAGGGGACATCTCAGGCGCTAGAGAGGCGACTCTGGAGAGCCTGGGGTTATATAAGATGTTGGACGACCGCCTGGGCATGGCCTATACGCTCAACATGCTCGGCACAGTCAACTTCTACAATGGCCATGAAGCTGCGGGTATAGAGTTCTATAACGAGAGCCTGGCTTTGTACCGTCAGATGGAGGACAAGCAGGGCGCTGCCAACGTGCTCAACAACCTGGGTGAGATAGCTCGGCTGGGTGGGGATTACAGGCGTGCTGCTGCGCTTTATAAGGAGAGCATCGAGCCTTGCGGGGAGCTGGGTGACCAGATCGGTATAGCCATTACCCTTAACAACCTGGGCTATATGGCCCTCAACCTGGGTGATTGCGCAGAAGCGCGAGCGCTCTTTACGGAGGGATTGAAGATGTGCCAGAACCTGGGCAGCCCGCGCACCACTGCCCTGGCGTTGTACGGGTTGGCGGGTGTCTTCGGCCTGGAGGGGCGACTTGGGGAGGCTGCTCAACTCTTCGGCACCGCTCAGGCTCTGACCGAAAAGATAAATACCAATTACGCACCTGCTGACCGGGCTGATTTTGAGCGGCAAATTGCCAGTGTCCGCTCACGCATGGGAGAGGTCGCCTGGTCAGCTGCCTGGAAGCTGGGTTACTCTATGCACTTTGATGACGCGGTTCTGCATGCGCTGAGTAACGCTGGCACCTCCTATACCGCAGGTAGCAGCGTAGCACTCTAGCCGTTTGTTACTACTACTTGTGTGGTAGAAATACTTGTGTGGTAGAAAGGGACAGAGCAATAACTCAGTGTAGCTGAGTTATTGCTCTGTCTTGATCTGATCTATTCCCTCCTTAATACCTCATGTTCCTTATTCCAGCTGGGCTTGGGCCTTCTTCTACTCCGGCGCTCCATGTAGGCAGTGACCCCCAGATAGAGGAGAGGTGTGCCTTCCATGATGATCGACCTGCCGGTCTCCAATTCCGTAATGGCGCTGTTGCTACGCCAGTAGGTGGCATAGAGAAGCATGCTCGATATGCTCAGGATGAGGGAAGCGTTGAAGAGCGTTCCGGGCCCGAGCAGAGCAATTACAGGGACCAACCATGATACGTACCAGGGCCAGAACCATACCGAGCCGACGGTCAGGTATGCGAAGAGGAGCCAGCCCCAGGCTACCACCATCGCGTTGAATGTGCGCGCTTTCCAGCTCTGGGTGATCGCGACCGCCGCCACAATCAGGACAGCTCCAAAGCGCACAGGCCAGTCGAGTTTTCGCATGATCGCGTCTATGGTCCAGGAGCCGGCAGGCTGCCAATCAAGCAGCGCAGCAAAGCCGCTCGCGGCCTTGGATGCCGTGTAGAGTATCTGATCACCAAGCGAGTTTGTGTATCTCTCCACGGCTGGGCCTGTGAAAAGTGGTCTTAGGGTTGCAAGCCCCTCCCAGAAGGGGATGTAGCCCAGCACGAGCGTGATTACTAGAAGCGCCGATGCTTGCAGAAGATAACCGACGCGGCGCGGGAGGTTATCATGGGCCTTGCCGGGAGACGCTTCCCAGAAGAGGAGCCACAGATACCCGGGCACAAAGGCCAGGGCGATGAATTTGACCAGGGCCGCCAACCCGAACGCTACCATGGCCAGCCGCCACCGACCTGAGAGGTGTAGCCACATCGCGCACAATATGCCAGTGATCATGAGAATATCGTTATGGCCGTTCGCGCCGAACTCAAGGAGCATCAGCGGGTTCCAGGCGTAAACCACCGTTACACCAACCCGAGCTCCCGTCTGCCAGTCTGCGAGCGAAGCGCTCTGCGGCAGGGCGCGCGGTTGGTTCCAGTAGCGTGGCACCACGATGCCCGCTATCTTCCAGATGAGCGCGAGGTTCACCAGGTATGCGAGGTCGGCCAGCAGCTTGTAGCCCAGTAAGTGGGTAACAATGTCGCCGTCTATGGCCTGAGCAACTGAAGCAATCAATCCGGCGAACGCCACCCACACTGGACCGTACACAACTGGAGTCTCTTTCCAGTAGACCCATTGCAGCCAGTTACCCTGGTCACGGAATATGTAGTCTGCCGGGACGTGAGTGAATGGGCTCTCCCCGAAGACTACCAGGATTCGCCCGTACCAGATATAGCTGAAGAGATCGGTGCTGAGGATTCCCGGGACGATAAAGAGCAAGGCGAGCACTGCCACCGATACAAAGAAGATCCACCGAAACGCCGGCGTCGAGTCCTGGGCGCGAAAAGCTCCGAGCCGAAAGGAGCCTGCCAGCGCCAGTATGTAGGGAGCGGTGACAAACGCGAGGACGATTATGAAGAGGGCCGAGGCAATATAACCAAGGTCGCTACCACGGTCCGGTCTGACCCACCATGTTGGGAAGAGTTCGGCCAGCGGGGAGAAGGCCCCGCTCCAACGGTCTTGCACGAGCGTCGGGCTTACCCAGAGCGCCTGCGAGTAGATCAAGAGGAAGTAGAGGACGTATCCAAAGATCAACAGAATACCGGTGCGCTTTAGCAGGCTCATGCCGTTGGTGTAGCCTTTCCTCTCTGCCAGGGTCCTTCGGCTATTGGTCACGATTGCTATGCACTCCCACTAAGATGACCGTGTTACTCTTTGCGCCATTCTACACGTATGACATACAATTGCTTATACTCGAAAACCGGTCAGCCTCAGACTTGCTGAGCGAAATATTGCCCGCTCAAGGTGGGCAGCGGCAAAGATGGACCCAAAGATTTATCTCCCCAGTATACACTTTGGAGCGCCCGTTCTGAGCCGCGCATGATGCCCTTTGTGGCTCAGCCGCAGGGAGAGTTCACGCCTGCCGCGCGACCTGATATGATAGTGAATATATGAGAAGGAATCTGCCGCCAATCAAGGTAATCTTCCGTATCGTACTGATTATAGTGATCGTACTGGTTACCGCCTCAGCGATCTCTGCTCTCACGGGTGTGGGGCCTGTGGCGGATGCGCTTCTGCGACCAGGGGATAGACTCGTGCGCCCGTCCGACGTACCTGCTTGCGGTTGGGCGTGGCGCGCCGTACCTGCCGCTCCCGCGGGCACCGCTTCCAATGAATTGCACGCTGCGGTGGCGTTGTCGCCCACTGATGCCTGGGCTGCGGGCCTATACGGGGGCGAAGAGTATGCGCTCACGCTGATCGAGCGCTGGAATGGCAAAGAGTGGCGGGAAGCGGTCAGTCCAAGCGTAGGAAACGCCAGCAACCACCTGTACTCCATGACCGCTTTATCGCCCACCGACATATGGGCGGTGGGCGCAAGTCACCAGGGGACGGATCTATGGCGTACGCTGTCGTTGCATTGGGACGGTAAGGAGTGGAGCATCGTGCCGACGCCCAGCCCGGGTGCTCTCAACAGCTTGAACGCGGTATCGGTTGTTTCGAGTGATGAGGTATGGGCAGTGGGTGACATGACGCTCAATACTCTCACAGGAAGCTCGCAGCTACTCGTAACGCGCTGGGACGGTAAGGGGTGGCAGCGCGTGGAGACGGGAGTCGAAGAGCGGAACGCTACATTGAGTGCGGTTGCCGCTCTCTCTTCCAATGACATCTGGGCGGCAGGCTCTTACACTGATAAGTTGGGCACTCTCACACAACCGTTATTCTTACACTGGAACGGAAGGTCGTGGCAAGAGGTCAAGGTAGAGGGTGGCGGCGCTGTATGGGGAATCTCCGCGCGGTCAGCGAGCGACATCTGGGCTGTGGGCAACCTGGGGCCGGCTACAGCTACGTTTCACTGGGACGGAAAGTTATGGAGGCGAGTCCCCACTCCGAACCCAGGCGACGGAAGAGGCAATAATTCACTGAACGCGGTGGCGGTTGTAGCAAGTAACGAGGCGTGGGCTGTTGGATCGTACAGCCGAGGCGGAAAAGGTCGCCCGTTGGCGTTGCGTTGGGACGGCAACAAGTGGGCGGAGTCTCCCGCACCCACTCCGGGTGAGTACCTCGACGTACTGAGTATGGTGGCTCCGGTTCCGGCCTCGGGAGGAGAGATCTGGGCTGTGGGGAGCACGATAGCCGACAACTTCGGGAACAACCTGCCGCTGATTCAGAAATACTCCAGCCCTTGCAAGTAGGAGTTAGGGCTGAGGCTGTATGAGCACTCAAGTAGGTGCAACAGGGGCCCACGGGTAGCCTGTATTTGCCCGTCATTACACCTCCTGAGATTACGCCAGCATGTCTATAACCAGTAGAGC
>JADMIH010000397.1 GCA_015478675.1 Chloroflexota bacterium
GCGGGGAGCGTGGTGGTCTCGGTGGACTGGGCGGCTGACGCTGCTAATCCGAGCTACACGGTTTATCGGGACCCGAAAGCGCCTGTGGACGTTATCCAGCATTACAGAGCGGGTGAGCGTTTCTTCGAGATTACGTGGCCTGTGGCGCAGCCTACACCCACTGTGGTGTGGTACAAAGACGGCGGTACTGGTGTGAGGGAGTGAGAGAGTTAGCGAGCAGTGGGGACGGCCAGGGATGTCAATAAGCATAGGTACTACCATACAAATCCTGCTCGCGCTGGCAAGCGGCGGGGGGGTGTCGTGGCTGGCGATGTGGGTTGTGCCGCGCACGCGACGAAACAGAGAAAAGGCCGAGGCTAATACTGCTGCTTTCCAGAGTATTGATATTCGGATCGCGAGCTATGAGCGCAGCATGGTGAGCATGATGGGACGGATCAAATCGCTTGAGCAGCAATGCGCGTCGCAGGACCGTAAGATTGAGCAGCTTGATCGCTATATCGAAGCGCTACTGAACCATGTCAACGACCTTTACAGGGCAATCGGACTTGAGGATGAGATGGTGCAGAAGAGGATCAAAGGGAGACTCAGGACACAACGGCCATCGGAGCCGAAGGAAATAATAGGAGGAGATTAATATGGGCGTGACAGCTGTGAACGTGATTGACATAAGTGCGCAAACGGATACGAGGGTATACGACAGCAGGCCAAACGGGGCGGGATCAATAGGGGGCATATTGCTCCACCATACAGGATCGAGCAATGAGGCTGGGGATCAGGATTGGCTATCCAACTACCACGCGAACCCTGTAAGCATCCACAAGCTGATAAGGCGCGACGGAACGGTTGTGCAGATTGTGGCGGACGCAAAGAGGGCGTGGCACGCGGGGGTGAGCCTATGGAAGGGCAGGACTAACTGCAACGACTGGATGATCGGCTACGAGCTATGCAACCGGGGGGACGGAGTTGAGGCGTTTACTGATGCTCAGTATGAGACTGTAGCGCAGTCAGTTGCATACCAGTGCGCGCTCTACAGGATAGCTGATGTGATGGTGGCGCGGCATCTTGACGTGTGCGTGCCTCCGGGGCGCAAGGATGATCCACGCGGCTTTGACATGGCTCGCATGTGGCGGCGAGTGACTGAGATAAGGATGCTCTGGCCCGCCGGGTGGCCGGCATTCTGGTGCTGCAACGAGTAGTTAGAAGGGAGGTTACAGAAATGGCTGAGGAGAT
>JADMIH010000212.1 GCA_015478675.1 Chloroflexota bacterium
GGGAGAGGGGGCTTTGCGCATGCTGAGTGCACAGGGGATACAGTTGTTCTCCCATGAAGGGAGGGAAGGGCATGGGGTGAGGGCATGAGGGCACGAGGGCACGAGGGCATGAGGGACACCCCTGCGACCTCTATCCTGAGCGCTCACTCAACTTCTCGCTTGGTAACTGTCGCGCCTCTGCCGGGCTGCTTCGAAGAGGATTATGGCACCTGCCATCGCCGCATTCAGCGACTCTGCACCTCCTGCCATGGGGATGGTAAGGAAGGCGCCGTTGGCGGCAAGGCTGCGGGCCGCCGGCGTGATCCCGTGCGCCTCGTTGGATATTATGAGCGCGGCGGGTCGCGTCCAATTTATTTGATCATAAGATACCTGGGCGGTGGCTTCTGTGGCGTGTATACACTCTAGCGGAACGCCTACCCTCTTCAGGTCGCTCCTAATCTGCTGGATGGTGCGCTCAGCGTACACAGGCAGGCGGAAGTGCGCCCCCATCGCGCCTCGCACCACTTTGGGGTTATAGAGATCAACAGAGAGCGGTGTAAGCCAGACGGCGGATACGCCTGCCGCTTCTGCGCTTCTAAGGAGCGTGCCCAGATTGCCGGGGTCCTGTATATCATCACAAATCAAGGCGAGGGGCATCTCTACTGACGCAGGCGGGTCGGGCCACTCTACGAAGTGGAATGCGGCCACTATCCCCTGCGGGTGCAAGGTTTCGCTCGCCGCCACTATAGCCCTTTCGGTAGCCCCGATTATGTGCGCTTTGTCTCTTGCCCCGTGTGGGCGTAACAATTTGTCTAGCAGAGCGGCACCTCTCGCCGTCCTTTGCAGAAGCGCCGCGTTGTAGAGAGCTACATCAGGCCACGCGCCAGCCATCAGCCCTTCCTCAACGCCTCTCACTCCCTCTACAAGAAACTGACGTCTCTCGCGCCGCGCTTTTGCCGTCTTCAGCGCGTGCAACGCTTTCACTATAGGATTTGCGGCGCTATCTATCATGGTTAGGGGCAACATGAAGCGGCTATTTTCTTCGGGAAAATAGCCGCGAGGCGTACAAATATAAAGCCGCAGACCAACGGCTAGGAGCTGGCTGTTTCAGGCGTAGCGCCCTCAGTTTCTCCCGCAGCAGGAAGCTCAGGAACGGCTGCCATCTCCTCGGCAGTTGTTACTGCCTGCGTTGCGACACGCTGCACAAGCTCAGGCGCGACAGGCTTGCCGCCCGCGAGAGCCACAAGCTGTGCGAAGGCCGCGCCGTCGCGCACCGCCAGTTCTGCGAGCACCTTGCGGTCGAGGGTGACGCCCGCGGCTGCCAGGCCGGAGATAAACCTGCTGTAGGACAGCCCACCCAGGCGCGCCGCCGCGTTGATGCGCACGATCCAGAGCTTACGCATGTCGCGCTTGCGCACGCGGCGGTCGCGATACTGATAAGCACGCGACTTCATCACGATCTGGTTGGCGAACCTGAACAGCCTGTGGCGCGTGCCTCTGAAGCCTGATGCGGCCTTGAGCAGCTTTACATGCCTGCGGTGGCGCGTGACGCCTCTTTTTACTCGTGGCATTTCTCTTTGACTCTCCTCTAGGATGCGTGCGCTTGGCGCGCAAGTTGTTTGCTAACGCGCCCTTTTACTTAATGCCGTAGGGCAGTAGTGTCTTGATGTTGGCTTCCTGACTGGGATCGAGAGGAAACATTTTATCGAACATCCGCTTTACGCGTGGTGATTTGCGACGCCTGAAGTGGCTCTTCATATGCTTGGTGCGCATAATTTGGCCCGTGCCTGTAATCTTGAAGCGGCGGGCTGCACCCTTGTGGGTCTTCATCTTTGGCATTGAGACTTTTTCTCCTGTCCCGTAAACAGTGCGAATCCATACATTCGTAAAGCCTGCCTTCGCAGGTCACAGTCGGTAATTATAACAGATGCGCCTGAGGAGTGCAACTTTCGCCGGGCGCCTAAATGTTCAGAGCTGGGGTGGAGCAATCTTCTTGGGGTATCTATGCACCCTCACCTGCCCTGACCCACCCTCACCCCCAAACCCCCTCTCCCTTCATGGGAGAGGGGGTTTATGCATGGTGAGTATGAGGGGAGGCCTGCGCCCCTACTCTACACACTTATCTGTGCGCTTGAAACGTGCAATATGAGAGATTACGAGCGGGCTATCTTTATCTTCTGCCTTACGCAGTACGCATTACATCTTCATCTCCACTCTTATAATCATGCAGGCGCTTGAGGCGCAAAGTGCTTATACAATATCAGCATACTTCAGCCCCGACAAGGCTGCTCCGGCGGTTGCAGCGTCAATATTATTGCCAAGAAGCAGAACATGAAATCTGCCGAGGCCTTCCGGTGAGATAAGGGATAACGCACCTTGCCTGTAGGCAAGCTCTGCCGCAATATTATCTCCACCGCTCACGAGCGCTTCGGCAGTGCCCAGCCCAAGGCCAACTAAAAAGTTAGACTGCCTTGTTGCTCCGATGAGGCTCATCCCCGCTTCGGCGGCGGCCTCCTCAAGCGCGGTGAAGTCTACCAACGCGGTCAGGTCCTGCTCCCCGGGGTGGGCAAGCGCCTTATCAGTAACCATTCCGGCGTAATAAGCGAGGAGTGTGCCCTCTTTGCGTGCCTCAGAGTAGCGTTGTGGGCGCGTGTCGCCGTAGTCAATGATCGTTATAACACCGCGCTGCAAAGTACGCGGCAGGTCAGCCAGCCACTTATTCACAGCCAGGTTTACCTCGAGCCTTTCTCCCTTCGCCAGACTGACACCCGCCCTCTCTACAAAGTCGGAAAGCTCCGGCGTTGATAGCGGCCCGTAAGCTATGTCCAACTCGCCGTTGCCTACACTCTCTACATAATGCTCTTTCAGGCCATCCTTGCGCTCCTCAACCACATGCACAGGAAAGGCATCCACGAACTCATTGGCGATCAGCGCGCCCTGCAAGCCCAACGGTAGCTCCGCTATGCTTGCCGCCCACCTGCACTTCTGAGTATGTGCTGTGAGCTTTGCCTGTTGCGCCACCACAAGGGCGGGGCTGATCTCGACCAACCAATACCGAGCACGATCATAAATCGCCGTATCCATCGCCCGGAGCATGTCAAGGAGGTCGCGTGCTAACGTGCCCAGGCCGGGGCCGCATTCTACTATATCGAGGATCGCCGGGCTGCCGAGGAGTCGGTCTATCTCCGCTACATGTCGGGCAATTAGCCTGCCGAAAGCGGGCGAGGCTTCCGGGCTAGTGGTGAAATCTCCTTTTGGGCCGATGTCAGGTCCCGTTGAGTAGTAGCCAAGCTGCGGCTGGTACAACGCCCACTCCATGAAGCGGGCGAATGTTACAGGCCCGTGCTCCTTTATTTCACAGTGAATCCACAGGGCAAGTGAATTTTTGTTGTTTTGCGGCTGCATAGCGTTAATGATATACTCGATACCAGGATATTGCCATGTTGTACAGATTAGGGGGAGTTTAGAATTGGCAACTTTACTGGTATGTCCACGCTGTAGAGGATCTGTCCAACCTGATGCTCACGCCTGTCCACGTTGCGGGCTAGTGCTTAATGCGCTTGCACCCACCGGTCCATCTGCCGACTCCGTGCCGGGGATTGCATCGCAACGCAATGGCTTTCCACAATCACGAGGTGCAGCGTCTGTGCTTGGTACGAACGATATGGAATACCTTTCTAATGGCAACCCTGATTCTGCAGGAGGTACCGGCACCGCGCCTTACGATACTCCTCTACCGCGTATAGTGTCGCAGCCTGTAAGGTCGCGCGGCTCTGCTGCGCCCACGCCCGCTGCTGCTCCCGCAAGCTCGGTCCGGCTGGTGCCGAGAGGCGCGATTGAGCTTTTGCCACAGGAGAGTGTGGCTTTCCAGTTAGGCGCGCTCTACCTGACGAACAAGCGAGTTATACTGCTTGCTCCCAGCGTAGTGCGCGCAGCCTTCCTGCGCGATATTGACGCCGTAGGTACGGTTACCGAGCGGGCTTCAGGTTGGAGCCTCTTCTTTGGGCTGCTGCTGGCGGCGTTGGCGGTGCTGAGTCTCTATGCCTCCTATAACCGCTCGACCCTTCAGAGCACGATACCACAACTCTACATCTTTGACCCGATTATTATCGCAGGCGTGCTCGGCTTGTTGGCGGCGCTGGCTATTGTGGGATACTTTCTGTGGACAAAGCGCACGCTCTTCGTCTCCGTGAGTGGCAGGCCCCTTATAACCGTTAGTATCACCGATTGGAACTCGCGCAAGCTGGAAGGGATGGACGCTTTCGTGAACTCCTTCTTCCAGTTGAAAGACGCTCTCCACGCCGGAGAGTTCGGCGATTAGACCTTCTTCAGGTGAAAGCTAAAGGCCTTCGCCCCCATTGGCTTTCATGCGCAGCTTTGTCTCAGCGCAACATCGGCGCGGCGGCAAAAGCTACCTTTGTATGCTCTTACTATTCATCGGGCGTTAGCTTTTGGTGCCCATTGGTCGGCGGGCAGAAGTGGGGCATGCCCGCCGCCGGAAGGGGTGTGCCGCAGAGAGGGCACAGGGGCCGCCCGCCCGATATTACTTCCAGGCTGTTGGCCTGTAACGCCTCCATTTGCTTGCGTGTCGCCAGGCACCGGAAGGTGGGGCTATCCTCATCCGGGGACTCGCGTTCCACTGCTTCAAGGGCTATCAGGTCGCGCTGAGGATCATAGCGCAATCCCAGGCTGCCGATGTATATCTCTGTCTCTGGTTGAGCCGGAAAGTTGGGAGGTTTTGGGTTGCTGTTCGGCGAAGCGCCTGTGAGGAAATCCTCGCTCCTCCCCGCATCAATTTCGAGAAGCAGCCTGGCGATAGCTTCCGCGAGCGCCTGTAGCTGTTCTTTCTCAAGCCACAGTTGAGCCGAATTCGCTTCGCTCAGTACAAGAAGTCGGAAGGTGCGCTGCCCCGGCACGCCAACCGCCTCTGCTCCTATCCAATCCACGCGACCCATATTGTGACGTGGCCGTCTCATGCTCATTGCTCCGCTCTCCCTCTATACATAATAAAGTGGCTTTCTTGCCTTTTCCCTCACACGATTTGCCGGAGCGATAATAGCAATAGTTATACCCACTTGTGGGGCGATACGCTGAGTGCCACTCGGCTCCTTGCCCCAAAGCGACCTCTCCTGTATATTGTTGTATATGACAGATGCTATTGGGAACGACTATAACACACCTCAGGTGACGCGCAGGCGTAGGCCGCGCCGCCGCCTATCTATAGACACCACAGACAGCGCGGGCGATGCCACATCTACAGTGCTCACCCCGGAGTTTGCCGGCCTGGCTGTGGCATTTGGCAATACTTTACTCTTCATCGGGTATGAAGTCAACGGCCTGGCAGAAATCACGGTTTATCCACGCTACCGCTTCTCCTCTGATGACCGTGTGCATGCGTATATCGGCTACCTGAACGTGCCTTTTGGCGCTCGGTGGGAGGAGATTCTGTCGCAGGCCAATGCTATCTCTGAGGAAGCACAACGAAATTACCGGACCGCTGTAACGCACCGCGCAAACGAGATGCGCTTGCACGGCTCGCGCTACGAGACGGCTTATGATAGCATTACCGGCATCTTCCGCGAGTGCTGGCATGGCTTCGCTCTGAGGTTAGAACGGGAACAACCCGTTGTGAAGAGCAATATCACCTTCCAGGGGAAAGCGCCCGGCCCGGTGCTCGTCACCTGGCGTGGCGAGCCATACACCTTGCAAGTTTACACAACAGGCTCTATCCTGCTCCTGAAAGGTGACAGGCGCTCGACGCTGGCGAAGTAGTAGGATAGTTAAGGGTTGGCTACTGTGCTGCTATCCCCTATCTTTTCGCCCTGAACCCCTGACCTGTACTCCGCCACCGCTTGCTTGAGTGTACCCAATGCGAGGGTCGCGCAGCGGGGGCGGCTCATCACAACCTCGCGGCCCAGTTCGTCTATGATAACATCTTGCTGAAGCTCTTCGATCTCCTTGAGAGAAGCTCCTTCCATCTGACTTGAAACAAGCTCGGCTGCCGCCTGGCTGATCGTGCATCCGTCACCCTCAAACC
>JADMIH010000398.1 GCA_015478675.1 Chloroflexota bacterium
GTGATTGTGGTGGGTAATCTGACTATCGATGACGTGGTACTGCCCGATGGCACCACGCGCATGTCCAGCGTGGGAGGCAATAGCCTGTACACCGCCCTGGGCGTGCGCCTTTGGCAACCGCATGTCGGGTTGGTGACGCGCAGAGGTGAGGATTTCCCGCGTGATTTCACCTCTGTACTACACAGCCTTGGGGTAGCAACTGATGGCATCGTCGATATTGCAGGTCCTACCGTCCGTAACTGGGTGGTATACGAGAACAACGGTGATCGGCACTGGATATATCGCACTCCACGAGAACGGTCACGCGAGGTGGCTGTACAGGCAGGGGATCTGCCAGTTGAGTGGTTGGAAGTGGAACCGCCCCCGGTTGTGCATATAACAGCCATGCCACTGGCAGCGGCGGAAGCCATCGTGGATGCCGTGCGGCGTCTTTCTGCTCGTGCCATCATCACGTTAGACACCCACGAGGATTATGTTGTTGACTATCGCCAACGCTTGCGCGACCTGGCAGCCAGAGTCGATGCCTTCTTGCCGAGCCGCGCAGAAGTTGCCGACCTGGTTGGCTACGACGACCCACACCGTGCGCTCAGCACTCTGATGAGTCTCCCTACACCCATCATCGTGATTAAATTGGGTGCCGATGGCGTACTGGTGTGGGACAAAGCGCAAGGGACCGTGTACCAGGTAGGTATCGCACGGGGACCGGTGGTGGATGTCACGGGTGCTGGCGATGCCTTCTGCGGCGGCTTTGCAGCAGGTCTTTCGTTGGGATGTAGCGCAGTAGAGTCGGCGCAACGCGGCACCATTTCTGCCTCGTATGCTGTGGCAGGCTTTGGCTCACCGCAATTGACACAGGTTGATCCCGCCGAGGCGCAGGCTCGCATCCTGACCGACCCTCCGGCGGTGCATCTTTTGGATGGAGAGGAGTCCACCTTCACGTCCGTTCCAAGGGCAGATCGAGAAATTAGCAGCGCGGTGGATATGATGCGCGAAGAGATCGCCATGATCCCGAAGCTGCTGGCGGAACAGCATGAGACACTGACCGCATCATTGCGAGTGCTGGCTTCCGAACTAACTGCCGGGGGCATCAAACACCTTTATCTGGTCGGATGTGGAGATTCGGCCTTTGCGGGTGCAGCAACGGCCCTCGCTTTCCAGAAACACGCGGGCATTCATGCCGAGGGCGTTCATGCGCTTGACCTTGCTCGTTACCGCGTGCG
>JADMIH010000213.1 GCA_015478675.1 Chloroflexota bacterium
AGGTGCAGTCGTCGCTTGGATCTATAGTCATGTCGCTATAGTCTCCCCAGCGCCCGCTTGGGTCGGATTGCGACCCGGAGCCTGCGAAGAGGGTCGTCTCACCTTGCCCAAGCTGGCCGAGAGGGTCAGTAGACAACCGCCCCGCATAGCGGATCGAAGGGAAGACAGTAGTGCTTGAGGCGCTGTAGCCTACGGCGATGTTGCCGTCGCGGTCCATAGCAATGCTGCCCATCCACCGGTTGGTGGAATCGGGAGCATAGGTGCCTTGCTGGTAGATAGAAGGCGTGCCATTCGGGTCGCGGATCTCATACCAGCGGACGCCTGCCTGGTCCCCACCTACATCCACCGACTCGTTAGTGACCATCGCCTCATAGCTGCCGAAGTTGCGGTAGGCTAGCCTGAACATGGCGTGGTCGCCGAGGCTATCGAGATACTGGCTCGCAGGCACGGTCGGCTGCGGTATGCAGTTGCGTGCAAGGCCGCAGAGGTTGGGGTCCCACGGAACCGCAGCCAGGTTGGTTGGGCCATCAAGACGCGAGTTGGTCGGTGTTGTGAAATCTACATGCAGGTTCCATATACGTAGCGTTGTGTCGTTGCCGCTCGCACTAAGGAACGGCTCACGCGAGCCTGGAGCGGGTAGGAGCGCGCTGTCAATGTCAGCAGGCAGCACGGCATAGTAGTAGTTACCCGGGTTGAACTCCTGCGAAGTTGCCGGTTGCCCCTGGAGCATTGCGGCACGGTCCATCGCGAGGAAGGCGGGGTATAGGAACTCACCGGTGCCAAGATTAAAGACGTTGGCTGTCATATAGTAGCCGTCTATCCACACCCCCATCTTCGGATAGTCGTAGAGGTTTGTGGCGCTCTCGCGGAACTCGTAGCGGTAGTACGCACCGGTCGGGTCGCTAGTCTGCGACACAGCCACACATTGCGAGAAGGGAGAGGAGCTTGTGAACTGGCTGATTACCCAGCGGTCGGCAGCGCGGTCGTAGTTGACCACCGGGTCGCCGGAGTTCTGGGTCTGGCAAGGCCCACCGAAGCCGCTGAAGAGTGTATTGACATTCACAGGCCCATAGAGCGAGTTGCCACTCTTGTCCCAGATCTGGAACTTCACGTTCACCGTCTGGACATAGTTGTTCGGGCCAACCGCGCCATTAGTGTCAGGTGGTGCGCAACCGCCGCAACCCGTTGGGTTGGAGATCCCCTCAAAGGTCAGGATAGGGGTCGGCATCGCAACGGGCCCGAAGAAGCGCTGCACAATGGTATCCTTCACCGGGTTGGTGTTGAGCTTCTGCACATATGGGTTCTCCGGTGGCTCATCATTGGCAACGTCCGGCGCGGGCGGGATGTCGCGCAGTGCCGGGGAAAGGTCATGTCGGCTATTAAGAGTGACGATCACTCCGTTAGGCAGCACCTTCTTTTCCCCCGGCTTCAGGCCTGCTGCAGCAGCGCCGCCGGAGAGGTCGAGGCTGGCGACCTTTTCGGGAATCACCGGTGAAGGCAGTGTCTGTGCATCCCTCTCCGCATCCGAAGGTGCGTTCACCTGTGGCGCTGGCGCGTTGCCTGCCTGTGATGCGCTGTTGAGATTAACCAGCACTGCCCCTACCACAACTGCGGCAATCAGCAGCAGGGTTATCATGACCCCTGCCCGCAACTTGCCCTTTACTCCATCTTTTGAAGATGACATTTTCGGTCCTTCCTTTCTTAGTTGCGCTACAAAAGCAAAATTGGCCCGCTAATCCTGGCAATCTTATCAGGGTTACCGGCTGCCCACATAGCTACTAAGTACAAGTGATTAATATCGAAGTGACTGGCCGCTTACCGAATTACCCATAGCGGAATAACCTGAGAGTTGCGCCTACGTATCACCTCCTTCCTCGTGGTTCGGTCGTCGGTTACTACATGCACATCACGTAGAGCGGTAGAGTTCGGGGTAATTGGCACCCCTGGGGGTTTGTGTTGCTACGTACAGCTTCTTGCAGGCGGTAGAGGTGCCCATTATGCCCCTCTCATACCGTTTACTCTCACCACCCGTGAAACTGCTGCGACCAACAGCATAAACAGCATTATACAACGATAAGCTACTTTCCGCTAGTAGATACCCTTCTATCCTGCCGGTACTCGCGTCTTTTTCTTACGCCCCGCCAGGGCTTACTTAATCAGCAAGAGTCAGGGTTGCCCCAAAGTATGCAAGAGGTATGCCGTTGTTGAGGATTGCCAATTTACAACTTTACAATGGCCTCTTATGTGACCAATGGGTTGTCTGCTTATCACCTTTTTCCCATTGCCTGCTCATTTGTTCTATCATATCCTTGAATATGATGCCCTCACTTCTGTGAGCAGGAAATTGCGGCCTTGATTTAGTGCGGAGCTAGTAGATTGTCTATTCTTTATCCAGTTGTCGTGGCCCTTGCAGGTCTCCTCTCAGGCTTTCTCATCAATCGGCTCTCTACCCGCCTCGCTTCCAAAAGACCGCTCCTCGGCCCACTCCACTGCACCCGCTCGCCTCACCCCCTTGCATGGTGGCAGGCGCTGCCCCTTGCAGGTTACCTTGCCCAGCGAGGCCGCTGCTCCACGTGCGGTAAGCATCTAGCACTCTCCTATCCCGCCACAGAGCTACTTACGGCGGGCGTCTTTGTCTCTCTCTTCTTTCTGGAAGGCTTTGGCCTCAGGCTTCTATTTCATGCCCTCTATGCCTCTTTCCTCATACTTGTGCTGGTAATTGACTGGAAGCACCGAGATATATACTTATCGGTGATCGCCACAGGCTCTCTAATCGCCCTGGCAGGGAGCGCTCTTTTGCCGGAGGTGGGCATCTTCAGTGCGCTCATCGCGGCGGCGGTGGCCGGCGGCTTTTTCTTGATTGCTTATTTGTTAGCTAAGTTGATCTTCCCCAACGTTGAGGAGCCGCTCGGCGCGGGTGATGTCCTCCTCGCCCTGATGATGGGGTTGATGCTTGGCTTCCCCAATATAGTCGGCGCATTGCTCATAGGGCCCCTTATCGCCGGCGCCGCCACTATCTTGCTCCTCGTCTCCCGCAAGAGCAAGCCTGGCGACTTCATACCCTACGGTGTGGCCCTATGTGCCGCTTCCCTCCTCTTCCTCATCAACCCTGCGCCCTTTGCTGACGCCCTTCACCTGCCTGCCCTCGTCGCGGCCCTCGCCAACATCTTCGGCAATTCTTAGCGCGTTAACGTAAGTGTCCAGATTAGGGGCCTGGGAAGCCTGGCATAGCCCCTGTGCACTCACCATGCATAAAGCCCCCTCTCCCTTCATGGAAGAACAACTCTATCTCCTGTACACTTACCAGGAGTAAAGCCCCCTCTCCCTTCATGGGAGAGGGGGTTTGGGGGTGAGGGTGGGTTTGGGGGTGAGGACGGCGCAACACCCGCACGGATACCCCAGGAAGATTGCTCAAGACTATCTGAATGTTGGTCGTCCTTCGTCCCTCGCTATACGCTGGCTGTATAGTCAGGGCATTGTTTTCACCCAGTCAACTGCCACCGCCAGATCGCGATTATCTTCAGGTGCCGGGCGTCTGGCAGGAGCGATAATCTCCAGCGCCACGGTGTCTCCCGCCCCCTGCGGAATATCGAACCTATATTCTCGCATCTGGGCATCCATAGAACGGCTACCCACATCCTGTCCGTTGATGCGGTAGCTGACCTTTAAAGGCTCTCCGCCTTGAGCAGGGAGTGCTCGCGCCCGGATTACCAGCTCCTTATCGCCCGGTTGCCTGCCGACCTTCACCCATGCGTCCTCGCCCGACCAGCGATAGCTTATCTTCGTGCCCGCATCGTCCCCTGTTTCGCCGATGTAGAAGCCCTTTACCCAACCCATATCAGCGCCCCCTACGTCAACCTCGGCCCCCGGCGCACCGCTACGCTCCCACGCCCACTCTTGCATTACAGCGTTGAACGGGGCAGGCACACCATTACCAACTTTTATCGACCTGTTCAAGTCGCCTTTGGCCCGATCAAGGAGGCTGACAAGCGCCCGCGAACGCCAGTCGCCCGGCTCGCGAGCGATGGCTTGCTCGTACTCGCCAGTGGCTTTGTCGCTATCCCCCAGTGCTTCCCGCGCCCGCCCAGCCTCGCGCAAAGGCCACGACGACACCGCATCCTTATCTGCTGCCCTCTCAAAGAAAAAGGCCCGTTGCTCCAAAGTGCCGGCTAGCAGCCCTTGTAGCTCAAGCCTTTGCGCTTCAATTGACGCGATAAGCCCCGGCACTATCAACGGCAGACTGAAGGTGATGAAGAGCAGGCCGCAAAGCAGTGAGGCAAGAGCGCGCCAACGTGGACTCGCCGCGCCCCTTAGAGGCCAGAAAGTGCCTCGATGAGCCAGCGCATACCCACCGAAGGCGCTCACAAGAGCAATCACAGGTAGCCTGTAGCGGAACTCGTTATGGCTAAGCCCCAGCGTGAGTAGATACGCAAGAATAAAGAGCAGCGCCAGCGTCTTCAGGCTGCTGCGTGGCGCCCAGATAAAACCTGCAATCGCCGCCACTGTGATCAACAAATAGCCGAGCGATGCGCCCAGCGCGTAGAGGTCTCGCCCCCAGGTAGGCGCGCCCGGAATCTTGTCCCGCACCGGGTAGCGCAAGTCGGTGAAAGGGTCCACAGACCAGGCATTGGCGATGCGCCCCAGTGCGCGAGTAAGGAACTCAGCCTTGTGCTCCCCTACCCAGCTTAACGCCCTTGCGAGCGCGTAGCTCTGGCGCTCACCTTGATTACTTACATTGGATAAATCGCTCTTAGCTTGCTGTTGCGATAGATCGGTGTTGTCCAGGTAAAAGACATATGCACCTGATGTATCTATCGGTATGAAGTGGCCGTATTGGGCAAGATTACGCGCTGTCCAGGGTAATATCACCACCGCCGCTGTCCCCAGAAAGAGCGCCAAACGCCCTACGATAGACGCTAGCGTTCTCTTCTCTCGGAATGCCAGCCAAAGGAGGACAAAGGGCACAAAGAAAGCCAGGTTAGAGCGCGTCAGGAGGGCGGCGCCCATGCAAAGCCCAGCAACTGCGAGCCGCGCCCACGCACGCCTGTTCTTCTCTGGCGTGCGTGCATAAGCCAGCAACGCCAGCAGAAGAAGCTCGACCAGCAGGGTAAAGAGCTGCTCGGAGAGAAAGAAGTTGTCATTGAAGACAAGAATTGGATTGAATGCCACCAGCGCAGCAGCCCATACCCCCGCTCTGCTTCTCAGCGCTTCGTCGCTCGCCGCAGCCGCTCCGAGGAAATAGGCCGCAACTGCCACCGGCCCTGACAACAGCGCCTGTGCTATATTGAGCGCAAAGAGCGACCCACCCGATAAGGCGAACGTCGCAGCCGAAAAGAAAATATAGCCGGGCGCCCTCACCCAGAGCCAGAGGTCGGGTATGCCGCGACCCTCTGAGAGAGGCAAGGCGCTGAGAATATAGTTGCCTTCGTCCCCGATCAGTGGGTTGCCGCCGTTGTGCCAGATAGCCCACATGACCAGGAGCCTCAGCGCGATGCCTGCCCCGACAATGACCGTTACTTGCCGAAATGGGAAGCGCTTGAAGCTCATTGAGCGTCCCAATGCCCCTACATCAGGCGCTGTGATCAGTCCGCTCACCGGCGCGGGTAAGCGTTCAGAGTTAGAGTGGACAATCGTCAAGGCGTGCCTGTGCGAGTGCATCGCCGTCCTCACCCCCCGTGCCCTCCTCCCACACATGGAAGAACAACTGTATCTCCTGTGCACTCACCAGGAATAAAGCCCCCTCTCCCCTCGTGGGAGAGGGGGTTTGGGGGTGTGGGCGGGTGAGGGCAGATGGCGCAACACCCGCACGGATACCCCAGGAAGATTGTTCTACCTCAACTCTGAACATTTACCGGCTTGGGTAACTGTTCAGACTAAGGGTGGAGGGGCTAGCTTAGCCCCCTCTCCCCTCGTGGGAGATATACTCCCCAGCAAGAAAGCCCCCTCTCCCTTCATGGGAGATATACT
>JADMIH010000214.1 GCA_015478675.1 Chloroflexota bacterium
GGGGTGAGGGCGTACAGTTACCTCTTGAACTTTGTTATACCCTAACTCTGAACTCTTACTGTGAGAAGGACAAATTAAGTAGAATTGCTGATACACATATGCCTGGATGGTTGTATAAGTGGAGGTATACTAGCGCGTACATGGCATTTACGTAGCATCGTGCTCAGCGACTTGCTCGTTAGTGCTTTACCTGTACTCCAACCCGTTGCTTTACGCACTACAATCTGATTGACAATAGTGCGCATGAACGGTAAGATATTTATCTACAAAGTATTGAGTTCCCACCCCTACAAAGAGCGTGTATTTACAAGAGACGACACTTCACAGCTACGCCGTGGCATTCAACCGAAGTAATATCTGCAAAGAGTTATCTAGCACAACGGAGGAGCATAATGGTAGTCGCATTACCCAAACGAGGCGATCTGGACAAGAAATACACCTGGAATCTGGAGAGCATCTTCCCCAGCACAGATGCCTGGCAAGCTACCTTTCAGCAGGTGCAAGGCGCCTTGCCGGAGCTGGAGAGCTATAAAGGGCACCTGGGAGACTCACCACAGAAGCTCCTGGAGTGGTTTCGCAAGTACGAGTCGGTGCTGGTACCAGTAGGCCAGCTAAATGCTTATTCGAGCATGCTGCACGACAGCGACACTGCGAGCCAGGCTCCTGTTGCGCTGCGCGACCAGGCGCGTGGCTTGTTGGCGCGCTTTTCGGCGGCTGTATCTTTCGCCGAGCCTGAATTGCTGGCGATCCCACAAGAGCGCCTGGAAGAGTTTATGTCGAAAGAGGCTGCGCTGGCGGCATACAGGCACTACTTTGACACACTGCGCAAGCGGGAGGGGCACGTGCGCTCGCCTGAGGTAGAATCGGTGCTCGCTATGGCCTCAGATGCTCTTGAATCTTCCAGGGCCACGCATGGCATACTCGCGGATGCCGACCTGAAGTACGGGTCGGTACACACAGCCGAAGGCGACATAGAAGTAGCCTCCGGCACCCTTGAGACTCTGCTGCACAACCCTGACATAGCCGTACGCAAAGCAGCGTGGGAGCAATCCGCCGACGGATATCTTGCCTTTAAGAACACATTTGCGAGCTGTCTGTCAGGAGGGGTCAAGAAAGACGCCTTTTACGCACGCGCCCGCAATTACGAGTCGTCGCTCGACGCCGCGCTGCAACGCAATAACATACCGAAGGCAGTCTACGAGAATATGCTTGATACAGCGCGGCGCAAACTCCCCGTGTGGCACCGCTACTGGTCGGTGCGACGGCGCGCCTTGGGCCTCGACAAGCTCCACCCCTACGATGTTTTTGCCCCACTTACCCCAGATGAGGTTGCTATTCCTTTCAACGAGGGAGTAGAGATAATAAGCAAGGGTATGGCTCCTCTCGGTGAGGAATATGTAGAGCCGATGCGGCGCGGACTGCTTGAGGAGCGCTGGGTTGACGTCTATCCCAATCAGGGGAAGCGAGCGGGCGCCTATTCAAGCGGCTTCTATGGTACTAATCCTTTCATCCTGATGAGCTATAGCGACAAGCTTACCTCAGTTTCAACGCTAGCCCACGAGTTAGGCCACTCACTGCACTCCTACTTCTCTCGCAGAACCCAGCCTGTGCTCTACTCAGGGTACTCGATGTTTGTGGCCGAGACCGCGTCGAACTTTAACCAGGCTATGGTGCGTGATTACCTTCTCAAGACCAACAGTGACCCACAGTTCCAGATAGGTGTGATTGAAGAGGCGATGTACAACTTCCACCGCTACTTCTTTATCATGCCCATTCTGGCCCGTTTCGAGCGCGAGATACACGAACAAGTGGAGCAGGGCGGCGCGCTAACCGCCGATGGGCTTATAAAGCTAATGGCTGACCTGTTCCGCGAAGGCTACGGCCCTGAGGTAGAGGTAGATGAGGCTCGCGTGGGCATAACCTGGGCGCAGTTCCCCACGCACATGTACCTGAACTTCTACGTTTACCAGTATGCAACAGGCATATCAGCCGCCAACGCCCTTGCTGACCGCGTGCTCAAAGGCGAGCCGGGCGCAGCCGATAGCTATAAGAGCTTCCTCAAAGCAGGCGGCTCTATTTATCCCCTCGATGCTCTCAAGCTGGCTGGAATCGACATGACCTCGCCTGAGCCTGTAGAACGAGCCTTTGATGTGCTCGAAGGCTTCATAGACAAACTGGAAAAGCTCACAACCGCGTAACGAGCAATGAGGAGTGAGTAGATCATCGCCTACTCGGTCCTCTACCCCATCGGTAACTGTTCAGAGTAAGCCATGACCCTATGGGCCACCACCAGGAATGAAAGTAGGCTGCTGAGAGCCTATTTTCAGAAGAATAGGGGTGCAAGGGGCATAGCCCCTGATAGTCAGAGGAGTAAAGCCCCCTCACCCCCAAACCCCCTCTCCCTTCATGGGAGAGGGGGTTTGGGGGTGAGGGTAGCTGAGGGTGAGGGCAGTTGGTGCACTCGCACAGTCACCCCTTGAACATTGTTCTACCTCAACCCTGAACAGATACTCCCATCGAGGGCCTTGACAGCGGGGTAGTAGTACCTGTACATTATGTACATGTATCCCCTCTTTGTTTTCGGGTCGCTGGGGCTAACAGTGATGTTGGCCTGGGCTACGTATCAGAGTGGGCGGCTACTGCGCGCTGTTCCTGTGCAAGAGAACTTGCTTCTCGCCCCTGTGGAGAATATAGTCAAGGGGCTGGTGGTGTTGCTCTGTATCGGACTGGGCATCCTGAGCGGCGCTTCCGCCTCACGGCTCGGCTGGACCTTCACCGATGGCTGGCGCGATATTGGCCTGGGGATAATCGTTGGCCTTACTACGCAGATGCTGGCAAATAGCCTCACCCTGGGGGCTATCGAACTCTGGGGCAAGGGTATATACTCGCCCGTCGTGATGCGTAATATCATGCCCCGCACGCGTATTCAGTGGATCCTTGTGCCTGCCGCGTTGCTTCTCGCGGTTGTGCTGGAAGAATTCCTTTTCCGCTCGCTCCTTATTGGAGCGCTGAGCCTGGTAGTGCCACTCCCGATACTGGTAGTAGCGGTGGCCGCTATCTTTGGCCTGATGCACTCCCCGCAGGGCAGCCTGGGAGTTGTACTCACAGGCGCGATGGGCCTCTGGCTAAGCATACTCTTTATCTGGTCGGGCGGCCTGCTCCTACCCCTCACCGCGCACTATGTGATAAATGTGCTGCAACTCCTCAAAGCGCAAGATAAACATGCCTGGCTGGAAAGCTACTGATTCCCCTTCACTATGCCCAGAAAAACATTCCTTATAAGGCGGATAAAGGCCCAAACGCCGGCTAACGAAACCGCCGGTAAGTATCTCTTTGGCTGGCGCACGAAGGATCTGCATTACGCACCGGAGAGCTTTCCCCGGCTCACTTCTGAGCAGCTTTTCGGTAACAGCCTACCCCTTGAAATGGAAGTGGGTTGCAGCACAGGCGAGTTCCTCACTTCGCTGGCACGAGAAGACAAAGAGGCTAACTTCCTGGGTGTGGACATCAACTTGAAATCACTCTTTATGGCAGTCGAGACTGCTTCCGGGCTAGCCCTCGATAATATCAAGTTCATCAAAGCGCCCATACAACAGTTATACCCCCTTCTCGAGCCCGCCTCGTTGCGCGCTATCTACTTGCATTTTCCCGACCCTTACTTGCGCCCCAAGTATCGCAAGCATCGCATCTTCAGCCAGCTTTTCCTCGACTATGCGCACAAGGCGCTCGTGCCGGGCGGCCTGTTAAGCGTGGTCACCGACCACCAGGCTCTTTTCACGCTTACGCTGTCTATCATGGAAAGAGATACGCGCTTCGTGCGCTTGCACGAAGAACGCTATCTTATAGGCTTCGACCCGGAAGTAAAGTCGCGCTACCAGAGGTACTGGGAAAGCCACGGCGCTTCAATCTTCAGGCTTGAAGTAGAGAAGACAGGTGGTTAGGGGAGCTTGGGGGCACCTGCCGGCTACGGCCCAGGGTAACACCCCTGCCGCCATAACTGCTTTCAATCAACAGTATTAGCAAAACCGATACAGAAATACTACGTTGTTAACACAGAGGTGTTATTGACGAGCGGCAATAGATAGAATAATATCTATTCAGGGGCCACAATGAGGTGGAAAACCCTCTTTTAAGCCTGATAAGGGCGCATTCCTGGCGGCTATGCACCCGCTTGTTATCGGCTATTTTGTTTTACCGGCGAAAGTAGCTTTATTGGCAGCGTGATACGAAAAGAGGTCAACATTGAACGCTTTACAGCTTGGGCCGAGGTCCACAGACTTTATCTGGGCTACAGGCATTGAAAACTCATTCGTTCCGCAGACGCGGCGCGGGCACAGGGCTTTGGACGAATACCAGCTGATGGGCCATTATCAGCACTGGCGGGAAGACCTGGCGCTCGCCCGTGATCTCGGTATGAAAGCCGTGCGATGGGGGGTGCCCTGGTACAGAGTAGAGCCTATACCGGGCGAGTTCGACTGGCGTTGGACCGATCAGGTGCTGCCCTACATGGCCGAGGAGCTGGGCATTACTCCAATCATAGACCTGATGCACTACGGCTGCCCTTTCTGGTTGCAGAGGGAATTCGTCAACGGCAGTTATCCAAGCGCCGTTTCCACCTACGCCGCAGCTTTCGCGGAGCGTTATAAGGGCATGGTGCGGTGGTATACGCCGTGCAATGAGCCTCTGATGACCGCTGACCTTTGCGGCAGAAATGGCGCCTGGCCTCCTTATCTGCGCGGCGACAAAGGCTATGTACGCCTCATGCTTTCGTTGATAAAGGGGATCATCTCTACCGTAGAAGCTATCAAGGCGGTTGATGCAGAAGCCAAAATGGTGCACGTCGAAGCCTCGGGTATATGCCGGACGGGCCATCCCAGCCTTGAAGAGGTGGCGAAAGAGCACTGGCATCGGGGCTTCCTGGCGTATGACCTGGTAACGGGTCGCGTCACCCCCGGCCACCCTCTTTACGCCTGGCTGGTCTCTAATGGCGCTCGCCACAAGGAGCTGGCGGAGATTGCCGGGCGTCCTGTGCCTGTTGACGTGATGGGGCTGAACTTTTACCCCCAGTGGTCCACTCAGGAAGTATATATTGGCGACAACGGGAACATTGCCACACGAGTAGTAGAGGAAGATGGGGCAGGCTTCAGCCAGATGGTCGGAGACTTCTATGCCCGCTATGGCGTGCCCATAATGATAACAGAGACGAGCGCACGCGACTCGGACGAGATACGCGCCAACTGGCTCCAGTCGTCACTGGCAGGCGTCAAGTCTTTGCGCGCCAGGGGGGTGCCGGTCCTCGGGTACACGTGGTTCCCCCTTTTCACTATGGTTGACTGGAAGTACCGCTGGGGAAGCGGGCCGCTTGAGCAATACATGCTTGAGCTCGGCCTCTACCAGCGTAGCGCGGGAAGTGCAGAAAGCACGGGAGGCCGCTGGCAGCCCACACCCGCAGTTGAGCAACTCCTTTCTTACATCAACAACCCGCAAGAGGCAGTAGGAGACCTCGCGGTAGCATAACTTTTCTGTAGAATGTAGTTATAACCTGCTGTTGTACTAAGCTCGACTTTGTACAATTTTGCGATTGAAAGTACCATATGAGTACAGCTGGGCACAATAGTTTTCCAAGAGTTATCACACATCACGCAAAAAGGGGGATGTTTATAAACTCCCAGGAGTAAGCGAGAGCGTGGAGAGGCTCACGCACAACCCCAATTCTAAAATTGTACAAAGTCGAGCTAAGAAACTGTCTGAAAAGTCTAACCGAGTAACGATAACAGGGTCAGAATAACCCTCAAACCCACAGAACAGGCCGCCAAATTGGTAACTTCTGCCCGATATTCGCCCTACTATCCTGAGGGATGAGCCGCCAAACTGACTTTTCAGACAGTTTCTAATCCTACAGCCGCAGTTATACAATGTTAAAATAGATCTCCAAGAGAAAGAAG
>JADMIH010000215.1 GCA_015478675.1 Chloroflexota bacterium
CAGAGTTACTCACGATCTTAGCTATCTGACCACGTGTAACCTGGTTATTAGGTCTAAAGGTACCGTCATCATAGCCTGAGATGATGCCCTTGCATGCAAGACACTCTATGTTGGCGTAGAAGGTGTTGTCTGTGGGCACATCACTGAAGGAGATAGTGCATGCTGTAGGAGTAATTGTGGCCTGTGTGGTGGCTGTCTCAGTAGCTCCACCTGGTGTTGATGAGGGTCCTGTTGTAGAGGTGGCCTCCGAAGTTGAGGTCATTGTAGCCTGTGCAGTAGATGTTACTTGTACAGTACTCGTGGCTATAGCCGTAGCCGTTTCTGTAGCTGTGCGGGTATTCGTCGCCTGAACAGTGGGGGATGGTGTTGCGCAAGGATCGTTGTAATGCTCTATGAGCGGAAGGACAACATCGTTAGTCTGGATGTTGCCAATAGCCCACACATCGCCAGCAGACACTATAGCTACACTGCCGAGACTGTTGTCTTGTGTCCCAGGGGCGGGGCTAGATACGATGCTCCACTGAGTGCCGTCCCAGTGTTCGGTCAGGGTATGCTCATCGTTGAAGTTGCCGTATCTCCCCACGGCCCATGCATCATTGGCGGACACTGCTGCTACACGAAAGAGAAAGTTAGGAGTGGATGGGTCACCATTCGGGCTGGGCACAACACTCCATTGTGTACCATCCCAGTGTAATGTTAGCGTCTGCTCGGCAGGTTGGCTGTCATCGAACCAGGTTCCAACAGCCCACACATCATTGGCCGCTACTACTGCTACGTCATTCAGGTAATTGGTACTTGGTCCAACGTTGGGGCTGGATACGATGCTCCACGCCGAGCCGTCCCAGTGCTCTATCAGCGTTACTGGCTCGTTGACTCCATCATAGGAGTTTCCAACAGCCCATACATCGTTAGCTGAGACAGCCGATACACCTTGGAGGTAGTTGTCTCCTGTCCGATTTGGGCTCGGCACAACGCTCCATTGGGTGCCGTCCCAGTGCTCAGTTAGGGTGTAACTTTGGTTGTTGATGATATAATAGCCCGCTGCCCAAACGTCGTTCGCAGATATAGTTGTTACCGATCGAAGGTAGGTTGCGGTGCTTCCCGTTGCGTTAGGGCTGGGCACGATACTCCATTGAGTGCCGTCCCAGTGCTCGGTCAACGTTTGAGTATCGCTAGAGTATGTTATACCCACAGCCCAGACGTCGTTGGCCGAAACTACCGCCACGGCAAAGAGAACGTTCTGCCGGGACGGTACGTTGGGGCTAGGGACGACAGTCCACTGAGCGCCGTCCCAATGCTCTGTCAGCGTCTGGTTTTGATTGTTAGCATCGTAGGCGGCCCCCACCACCCACACATCGCTGGCGGACACCACAGCCACCTCTCCCATAAGAGTGCGTCCAGTGTCGGGGATAGAAGCGATGCGCCAAGCCAGGCCGCACGCCGGTGTAGGTGTGGCTGTCGTTACAGCGGTGGGCGTTGCTGTAGGAGTGTCCGTCCGTGTGACAGTAGCAGTGGCCGAGGGTGTAAGGCATGTATCGCTAGTACTATACTGCTCTACCAGTGGTTGGGTGCCGGCTGGGATTCGATAACTCCCCACGGCCCAAACATCAGTGGCTGATACTACGGCTACACTCGTCAGGTAGTTACTCTGCGCTGAAGGATCGGAGCTGGGCACGATAGTCCACGCGCTGCCGTCCCAGTGCTCTGTCAACGTAAGCTCCGTACTTCCTTGGTCGACTAGCCCGACGGCCCAGACGTCGTTAGCTGACACTTTCGCTACACTATTGAGAAAGCTGCCAACGTCACCTGCGTTAGGGCTGGGCACCACGCTCCACTGGGCGCCGTCCCAGTGCTCCGTCAGCGTCTGGGGAACGGCCGCTCTGTAGGCTCCCACAGCCCAAACATCGTTTGCCGACACTACGGTGGTTGATTGCAAGTGGCTGGCCGAGCCAGGGCCTGGGCTGGGCACCACGCTCCACTGAGTGCCGTCCCAGTGCTCCGTCAGCGTCTGTTGGTTACCACCAGTGGCCTGGTAGCCCACAGCCCATACATCGTTTGCCGACACTACACTTACTCCGGCAAATTCGCTGTCGCTCGATCCAGGGTTAGGGCTGGCTACGATGCTCCACTGGGTGCCGTCCCAGTGCTCCGCCAGCGTCTGCCCAACACCTGCTCCCGTAAAATCATACCCCACAGCCCATATGTCATTGGCTGATACGACTGCTATGCTCTGCAACACGCTAAATTGTGAGCCAGGGCTTGGGCTGGGTACCACGCTCCATTGAGTACCATCCCAATGCTCGACCAACGTTGGAGGCGTGCCGTTGCCAGTGTCATAGTACCCAACGGCCCAAACATCGTTTGCCGACACTACAGCCACTCCACCAAGATAATTGTCTGCTGAACCAGGGCTTGGGCTGGGTACCACGCTCCATTGGGTGCCGTCCCAGTGCTCCGTCAGAGTGTGAGGCGTACCCTGGTCGTCATAGTAAACTCCCACGGCCCAAATATCGTTTGCCGACACTACACTCGATGCCTCAAGTATGTTGCCTGGAAACTGAGTGGAGGCAGGGACCACGCGCCAGGCTAGCCCGCACGGGGGTATAGGCGTAGTCGTACTGGTGGTTGTGGGTGTTGTGGTGTCTGTAGCTACGGGTGTATCTGTACCCGTGGGAGTGACTTCTGCAGGAACCTTAGCGTTCTGCTGCCTGATACCTTGCGCAGGCAGGCTGTCCCGACCTTTCAACGGCAAGGCTGCGGACGCCGCGCCCACTCCCAGCCCCAAGCTGACCAGCAAGGCCATCAGCGTGATAATCACCTGGTGCCACTGCAAGTGCCCCTGCCTCTGTTTCCGACTGTCCTGTTCATCTGTCGTAAGATGTGTCATTTACTCTTCCTTTCTTTCTCTTTCCTTGCTCTGCATCCAAGACGGCGCCACTGAAGGAGTCCCGACTACCCTCCGGATGGCACTACGGTCCGGCGTTGCGCCCTCACCTCGATTAAACCCGATACGCTTAGACAATGGAAGTCCCGAGTGATATAATTCCAGATACTATTCCAGATACAAAACCTGATACTGGCCTGCGGGGTCTGTTCAGCGTAGGACCTGGCGCTTTAGCGACATACATCAGATGACTATGTAGATGACTGTGCGACTTATCATGCTTCATTAGGGGGCTTTGGCTAAAGACATGGATGTGACTGTTACAGCCAGCGTTTCATCATTCGGGTCATGGGTCAGGGCGCGTCGCAAGGAGCTTGGGCTGACGCAGCCCAAGCTTGCCCTGTGTGTCGCCTGTGCGGTGCAGACTATCAACAAGATAGAGAGCGGCGCGCGCACCCCCTCGGAGCACATGGCGCAGCGATTAGCAGAATGTCTGGAGGTAGATCTCAGTGAGCGTCGGGC
The DNA here is from genome assembly GCA_015478675.1 of Chloroflexota bacterium. Next base: position 3,407 of record JADMIH010000215.1, read on the forward strand.
CTTCGTAGAGTACGCTTGCTGCAAGCGCCCTGAAACAGAACGTACTGCTACTGATGTTGATGCAACGGCCCCCTGGCGCAGCTTTCGAAGACCGCGCCAGCTCCAATACCCTAACAATCTCCCTTCTCCTCCCAACGACTTCATTGGCCGCCAAAGGGAAATAGCGGCAATATCATCCCTGCTTCGCCGTCCAGGTGTGCGCCTGGTCACCCTTACTGGGCCTGCGGGCACAGGGAAAACGCGGCTCTCGCTACAGGTGGCTGCAACACTCTCCGGCGACTTCCCGGACGGCGTCTTCTTTGTCCCCTTGTCGTCCGTTGCCGACCCGACCTTAGTAGTCTCTGCGATAGCCAGCGCAGTGCATACGCGCGAGGCGGCTAGACAGCCTTTGCTAGAGACCTTGCACGCCCATCTGCGCGACAAACAACTGTTATTGTTGCTTGACAACTTCGAGCAGGTAGTCGTGGCCGCGCCTGTTGTGTCTCAGTTGCTTGCATCGGCTCCTCACCTCAAAGTGATGGTAACCAGCCGGGTTGTGCTTCATATATATGGGGAGCACGATTTCCAGATTCCTCCGCTCGCTCTGCCTTGCCCTGAGCAGGAAGGGCAACTCCCCTTACTGCCTGCGGAGTGCCTGGCCGAATACGAAGCGGTACACCTATTCGTTGAACGGGCACAATCTGCTAAGGCTGACTTCGCTCTAACCGGGGATAATGCCTCTGTAATTGTTGACATATGTCGCCGTCTCGACGGGCTCCCTCTCGCCATAGAGCTAGCCGCTGCCCGCGTCAGACTCTTGACTCCCCAGGCTATGCTGGCAAGGTTGAGCAGCCAGCTTGGCAGCAGCACGCTGGATTTGCTTACGGGAGGAGCACAAGACCTGCCCAGTAGGCAGCAGACCATGAGAAACGCTATTGAATGGAGCTATAACCTGCTGGACGAGCAAGAAAGAGCGTTGTTCAGGCGACTGTCGGTCTTTGCGGGCGGTTGTACCATCGAGTCCGCGCAAGCAGTGGCTATATACTTCGGAGAGGACGCTCCTGAGCGGAATAAGGCACCATATGTGTTGGACGGGTTGGACGCCCTCCTTAACAAGAGCCTGCTACGGCGGGAAGACGGAGCAGATCTGGGGGGAGAGCCGCGCTACAATATGCCGAATATAATACGCGAATACGCGCATGAACGACTGAAAGAGAGCGGCGAGGGGCAGCACACAAGAGATAGTCACGCCCATTACTTCCTTGCCATGTCAGAGAAGGCCGAACTTGGGCTTCGTAGTTCGAAACCGGCAGCGTTGTTAGAAAGGTTAGAGACAGAGCGCGATAACCTTCGAGCGGCACTCCAGTGGGCGCTGGAGAGTGGGCAGCTGGAAGTAGGTCTGCGCATGGCAGGCGCGCTTTGGCGCTTTTGGTACCAACACAGCCATTTTAGAGAAGGGCAGAAATGGCTGGTTAGCTTCTTGTCTGCCCCTGAGATAGCAGGATCGGAGGCAGAGCCTTCTCGCGTGCTCAATGACAACACAGTCAAAAACAGCGAAATAGGTGTGAGTTACAACAAGCCTGGGCGGGAGTTGGTTGCGCATGCGCTGGCAGAGGCGCTTTTGGGGGCGGGAACTCTCGCATGGAGACAGGGAGACTTCGTGACAGCTCGCCCATATTTGGAGGGAAGTCTGAGGGTATGCAGGCAGATGGGAAATAAGCAGGGCAGCGCTAATGCACTTAATGGCCTGGCGTTCATAGCTGACGAACACAGCGATCATACAACTGCCCGTGTCTTATATGAGGAAAGTTTAGCGCTTCGGAGAGAGTTGGGAGATAAAGGGGGGATCGCCTGTTCACTTGCAAATCTGGGCGAAGTAGCCAGGTGTCTGGGTGACTATGCTGGAGCGCGCGTGTACTATGAAAAGAGCTTGGAGATTCGCATAGAACTGGACGATAAGAATTCTACAAGGATCTTGTTCCACAATCTGGGACATGTCGCACTCAATCTGGGTGATGCGATAGAGGCAGCCACCTTCTTTGCCGAGAGCCTCTCGGTAGCTCAGGAATCTGGGAACAAGCAAGCCATAGCTGAGTGTTTGGCAGGACTAGGCGGAATAGCCGCAGTGAAAGGGCAGGCACTGCAAGCAGCGAAGTTGTTCGGAGCATCTCAGGCTCTGCTGGCTGCTATCCACTCTAGGCTTGTTCCTGCAGATGAAATTGAGTACCAGCGCAACCTAGTTGCCAGTCGCCTACAACTAGATGAGGCTAGCTGGACAGAGGCATGTGGAGAGGGGCGGCGCTTGACCGTAGAGCAGGCTATTGACTATGCACTCCGGGAGGCCAAAGAGGATTAGACCTGCGTAGCAGTCAAGTTGAACCCTCGCTATAGAGAATAGCTGCCTCTTTTATGTCCCGGCACGATCGCAGAGCAGCAACCGGTGTGGAGCCACTCTCCTGCCCACGTTCAAGCCACTCGTACCCCGTACTCGTACTCCATACGCCGAGCCGTTTGCCCCGCA
>JADMIH010000399.1 GCA_015478675.1 Chloroflexota bacterium
CACCTGATGCCATGTCGGCGCACGGACAAGCGGCACCCCAAGCGTACTTCTTTGCCGCTATTATCCTGGGAATCTGGCTGATCACGAGTCCTTTCGCTCTGGGTTACCAGAGCACCGGACTCAATTGGAGCGACGTGATCAGCGGAATACTCATCATCGTACTCGCCGTCGTCACGCTTATGCGTCGGTCGGTGTGGGCACCCTGGGCGAGTTCGCTGGTCGGTGTATGGCTGCTGGCCGCCCCGCTCATCTTCCGGGCCCCCACGGCTGCTGGCTACAACAACGACACGCTCTCCGGTGCGTTGCTGATCGCCTTTGTCCTGCTCATGCCGGGCATGCCGGGTATGCGCATGATACCAGGGCCAGACGCACCTCCTGGCTGGTCGTACAACCCCTCGTCCTGGTCACAACGGGCACCAATCATCGCGCTCGCTTTCCTCGGCTTCTTCCTCTCGCGACAGATGGCCGCCTATCAGCTCGGCTACACCAACATCGTCTGGGAGCCGTTCTTCAATCCCGGCACCAGGGCGGTGCTCACCTCGGCAGTTTCGCGCTCCTTTCCCGTCTCGGACGCGGGATTGGGTGCCTTCGCCTACATGATCGAGGCACTGATGGGGTTCATGGGCGATAAACAGCGCTGGCGCACGATGCCCTGGATGGTGACGTTCTTCGGCATCCTGGTGGTGCCGCTCGGTATCGCCAGCATCTCCCTCATCATCCTCCAGCCCGTAGCGGTTGGTCAATGGTGTACCCCGTGTCTGATTGCTGCCCTTGCGATGCTGATCATGATCGCCCTTACTTTGGATGAGGTGGTCGCGATGGTTTTGTTCCTCTTCCAAGCCAGGCGGGAGGGTCAGTCACTCTGGCGCACGTTCTGGTTAGGTGGTACGCTGGCAGCCGACGGTCGTGAGGAGCACCCGGTGCGCCCGGACGTCGCCTCGTGGGGTGCGATGCTGTGGGGAGTGATGCTGCCCTGGAACCTGCTCGTCAGCGTGGCGGCTGGGCTGTGGCTAATGGCTTCACCCACCATATTCGGCACCGTGGGTCTTGTCGCTCACAGTGACCACATCATCGGGGCACTCGTGGTGACGGTGGCGATCATCTCGCTGTCCGACGTGGGTCGCGCTGCACGTTTCATCAATGTCCTCTTCGGCCTCTGGTTCATCGCTGCCCCCTGGCTCCTGAGTGGTGGCACGAC
>JADMIH010000400.1 GCA_015478675.1 Chloroflexota bacterium
TAGCCCCAGAAGTAGCATTTGCGCGTGGCTTTTTGCGCAGCACATGGATGAGCAGGCATATCGCGCACCTGCTGAGGGCCGTCTGCGCCGCCAGTGGCTTGCCACTGGATATGCTGCCCGTAATCCTGCCTGCGGCGCTGGCACGCAGGGCGCTTCGTAGAGCTGAGTCCATGCCCTCCGGTCAGAGCACGGTGGATAGCTCCTGGCTCTCTATGCTCCAGGCCTGGTGGGAACGCACACCGGAAAACCGGCTGGAGCGCTGGCGCGTAGTATAAGCGGACGCGCAAAAGATGAGGCGTGGCGAGTAGCGCGTGTTGCGCGTGTTGCGCGTGTTGCACCTGCGTAATGGACAAAGCCACAATATCCATAATTCCTCATGCTACGTGATGCTACGCGCTTTACCGTTCGCGCGCTTGACAGCACGGAAGCTCTCCACCGATAATAAACTTTGGCGGCATGGAAGGATCAGGTGAATGGCGGATCGGGCAGGAACTGATAGATCAACGCGTAGCTGGGCAGCGCTGGCTGCGGCTGGCACGGTCGGATTGCTAATTGGGATCCTCTCGGCCTTCTGGCTCTTGCCGCGCAATACTTCAGGCTTCACCGCCCCTGCCCCTTCGCCAACGCCACAACCAACGCCGTCCACATCTATCGCGGCCACCGCTCCTCCCGTTATTGCCGCGACAGCCTCGCCCCCACGCGGCGTCTTCGGCCTGGCATGGTTCCACAAGCCTCCTGGGGACGACACTACCGCCGCTCAGATAGCCGCCACAAACAGCTACATCCATTTGACGGGGCGCAGTGACTTGCCTTTTCGTGATGATCTGCGCGCAGCGGGTTTCAAGGGCCCAATCTACGATTACGTCTCGACCTACGGTGCCGAAGGCCCCGACCCTTCTACTAACAACTCTAAGTGCAGCTATACACGCGCCCCCAACGACAACAACGTAGCGTGGTCAACGGGCGACTTTTGCAAGTATATAAACCCTAACGAGTCGTGGTTTCTGCACAACGGCAAGGGCCAGAGGCTAGTTGATGACTACTTCGGCAAAGGCCGCTGGACATACTTGATGAACCCGGCAGACCCAGGCTGGCAAGCCTTCTCCTATCAGCGGATGCAGCAAGTCTACGAAACGCTCGGTTACGACGGAATATGGCTGGACAACCTCGACCTCGACATACAGCGCCTGACGA
>JADMIH010000401.1 GCA_015478675.1 Chloroflexota bacterium
TTGGCAGGTTGGACATACTCAAGTCGGCGGGCGTGATCTTTCCACAGGCAGGGGTAAATGGTGAAGAGTTGAGCAACGAGAAGCCGCAGCGCATCTTGCGCCTGGGCGATGTCCTCGATTCCAAAGTGCCAGTGATTCCGGCAGACGCTCCTATGCATGACGTTGTGGAGACTCTCATCACCCCGCCGTGCCCACGCCGCATCATAGTAGTAGATAGTGAGGAGCAGAGGCACGTGGTGGGGATCATTGCCGACCGCGACGTAGTGCTTCGGGCACATGCGCAATCCCGGCCCGGCCTTTTGCGTATGCTGCGCGAGAGGATGCTATTCCAGCGTCTATCCCCACAGCAGCAAGCGGAGAGCACGGGTGCCCCCCTGGTGATGCAGGGGCGTGCGGCCCGCGATATCATGAGCCTGAATGTGATAACGGCTCCTGCTGCTATGCCACTTGGTGAGGCGGTACGCCTGCTTGTGCAGCGTGAGATCAAGCTCTTGCCTGTAGTAGACCAGGCAGGCGCTCTGTTAGGCGCTGTAAGTCGGACAAACGCTTTGCAAGTGCTGGTTAGTAATTACTCACAAGTGGGAGTGCCTTCGGCCTGATAGAGTGAGTCATGTTGGTGATGGAAATGCCAGCAGGCGTAGAAACGTCTGAGATGTTGGGGATGCCGGGTAGCAAAGCACCCCCGGAGAGATGATTCCGCATGTACAATAGGATAATTCGTGGGACTACGTGACCTCGTGGTAATCGCGATTGGAGCCATCTTTGGCGCTAATGCTCGTTATCTGATCGCCAACTACTTTGCGGCCCGTTTTGGGTCCTCCTTTCCCTATGGTACTCTCTTCATCAACGTAAGCGGCAGCTTGCTCCTGGGATTTGTGCTGACCTACCTTGCCAATCGCGTGGGGCTGAACCCTGCTTACCGCCTGCTGATCGGCACAGGCTTCATGGGCGCCTACACGACCTTCTCTACCTTCAGCTATGAGACTATAACCCTCATGCAGAGGGGGGACTGGCTGCCCGCCATCATAAACTCGGTGGCGAGCTTGTTGGGCGCACTTTTTGCTTGCTACCTGGGCGTCGTGATCGCAGGGTTGGTGGGGTGAGGTGGGTGAAAGATTGTTCATAGTCCCTCCTCGTGCTATGATGCACAGTGAGCAGTGGATAACGGCCAACACGCCGCAGGCCCGCC
>JADMIH010000402.1 GCA_015478675.1 Chloroflexota bacterium
GAAACCTGTCAGAGTTGGGGCACGCAGAGCACTCCCGCAGGAGGATAATGCGATGCAGTTGGCTTCGGGCCTGGCGCGTAGTGCTCTGTGCACCTCTTGCACTCTGGCACGACAGCACCGCGTCACCTGGTATCCTCAGGCCTTCCCAGTGGACCCTGGCGTCTTCCAAGGCCGTCCGCTGTCGACGCTCCTCTTCGTGCTTGCGGCACAACCGAGTGCCGGGCATGCCGGGCTCCTCGCGCCGCAGCAGGCTTCCCAGCCTGTCAGGTGTCCTTTCGGGCAGCCAGCACCTGTCATACACCATGCCGATGACACCATCGTGCACGCGAGGAGCTGGACTCCAGCGTGGTCCTGCACTGCGCAGACACGGGTGCCAGGTTGCTGGGCCTGGGCCGCCACAGCCACTTGACCGGGCCAGATCCGGTAATCGGAGTCACCTTCGCAGCGCCGGGAGGCAGCGTCAAGCACCTGGGCATTTCTCTGTCCACACAGCCAGCCGCTGCGGCCGCTGCGGTCGCAGCCCTTCACACAGCCATCGTCACGATGGTGGCGGCGCGAATCGTCTTGTCAGGCTTCCGCCTCAGCCTGCTGAGTTGGGGGTACGTCACCGAGCAGATGCTGTCGTCCATGGTCACCTACCATGCCACCCTCGTGCCAGGGCCACCGGAGCGGCTCTGTAGAGCCATCCACACCTTCGGCGCGGCGAACAGGCAGCGCAACAGCACACTTCCCGGGCAAGCAGACCAGACCTGCTTTCGCTCGGCAAAGAAGGGCGGCATAACGCTTGTGGACAGCCGAACCTAGATCGTGGCACTCCAACCCAAGGTGCTGGGCAGGCTGCTGGAGCCAGAGTAGCTGGCTTGGAAGGCCTTCCGAAGAAGAAGGCACAGGAGCGCAGCCTGGCTGGCAGCTCAGCACCCCGCCTCGCTCTCAGCGCGCCACCAACATATCTGGCAGCTGGGCAGATTCCTGCTTGTCTCCAATTTTCCAGCAGAGCGGTTGCAGGGCTCGGGGACCCTTACCAGAAGCTGTGGCCTCATCGCCGTTAGAATCAACCAGACTCGCTCAGCTACAACGCGATCCTCAGTGAGCCCCTATTCTGCAACAGGCTGCTCACAGATGCACTTTCTGCGGTATGCCTTCATGCTTGCGCTTCTCTTAGGTATCGCATTATCCTCCTGCGGGA
>JADMIH010000403.1 GCA_015478675.1 Chloroflexota bacterium
GCGCTGCAGGCGTACGGAGCCGATCGTGCTGACCGGGCAGCGGCGTTGGAGGTCGCCATACTTGGCTGGCTTGATGCCAAGCGTGGCCGCTCCGGGAGCGAGAGAACTTGGCGCACCTACGCAGATACCCTGACTGCCTTCCGAGGGGCAATCAGCCACGAGGGGTTGGACCTGGACGGGCCGCCCACACCGGTGGCACTGGTAGCGCAGGCCTGGGCCGGGAAGAACGAAGACGACACGACTCCTGCTCCCACGACATACAACCAGCGCCTGGCTTGCGTGTCGAGCTTCTACCGCTACGCCCATAAACAGGGGATCCTTGAGCATAATCCTATCGAGCGAGTGGAGCGGAGGCGAGTGCAGGCGTATGCTGGCTCAAAAGCTATGACTTCTGATCATGTCAAGCAAGCACTAACCTCTATCGACCGCTCTACGCCTGCGGGAGCACGCGACTACGCTCTGCTCATGGTGTACCTGCAAACCGGGCGCAGGCTCAGCGAAGTAGCCGCGCTTGAGTTAGGCGACCTGGAAGAGCAAGTAGGCGGGAGTGAGAGAGTAGGCGGAGTTGGGGGAAGCGGAGGCAAACTGCGCATTACTTTCAGGCGATGCAAGGGCGGCAAGGTGCTGTATGACACCCTCACCCCACCAATCAGCGCTGCATTGCGTACTTACCTACATATTATATATGGACCCAACTTGAAAGCAGTGCGCGCCGATGCGGCTCTGTGGATATCATTAGCCGAGCGAAACGGCACTCGAGGCATGCGGCTCTCGAAAGTCTCTATCTCCCGTATTTGTAAAGCACGGCTGGGTACCTCGCGAGTACATGCCTTGCGACATACGATGGCCCAGGTGATGGAGCAAAAACGTGCTCCTGTATCGCTCATCCAGCAGCGATTGGGCCACAGCAGCTTGGCCACCACCGGCATCTATCTGGCTGCCCTCCGGCAAGATGATAACCCCTATGCAGATGAGCTTGGGGAGGCATTTGGAGCGGGCTGAGAGGATCGTCCGCTCACTTGGAGAGGCAACCGCAGTTGCTGGACGACCTCGTTCCATTTCTCCGCAGCCGAGGCATACTGCTACATATACATGCCCGATGTTACGGTATAAAACACCACCACAGTTGAATACAAGCATCAGGCTTTCACGCCTGGTACGCCAATATTTGTATTAAAGATCAAC
>JADMIH010000404.1 GCA_015478675.1 Chloroflexota bacterium
GCGTCGTGAACAACGCCGAATAGCCTGCGGAGAGGGCCTTGACCGTGAGCGCCAGGCTCAAGTGCGTTTTCCCGGTGCCCGGCGGCCCCAGAAACACGATGTTCGTGGCGGTCTGCACAAAGGAGAGATCGGCCAGTTCCCACAGGAGTCGTTCTGAGAGGTCAGGTTGAAAGGCAAAATCAAAGGCCTCCAGGGTCTTGATCGTCGGCAAGCGTGCTGCCGTCATGCGCCGTTCCGCCGCGCGCCGATCGCGTCCCTCAATCTCAGCGGCAATCGCCCGGTTCAGAAACAGCTCGTAGGTCCACTGTTCCTGCCGTGCCATCTCAAAGAGCGCAGGCAAAACTTTCTCCAATTGGGTTAAGCCCAGATGTTTCAAGTGAGGGTGCATCAGCGCACCTCCATAGCCGCACTAAGACCACAGGCTTGGTCATACTCGGCCAGCGCTCGCGTCATCACCTGGGGCGCCGGTCGGAGATGGCCGATGGGAACCACCTGTGCTCGCCTGGATGCGGCTGGGGCGACGTTGCGAAATTGGTCGGGATGTTCGACATGCTCCCCAGAGCCGGCACGCTTGGCCAGCGAGACGAGCAACTGCCCACCAGACCACACCGAGAGCAGCCCATGCCGCTCACGCACCTGCACCACACTTCCGGCCACCGGCGGCGAAGACGGCAGCCCGTACAAGACGCCATCGTAGGAGAGGTAGCCATCCCAGCTGACGGATGCCGTTCTTCGGTGGCGAAGCGTTCCCAGGCAAAGGCGGCAGGCAACGGTGCAAGCGGCTCGCGCTCACGGCGTTCTCTGGGACGTTCGTGGGTGGTGCGATGGACGCGGGCATTGATGCGCTCGCACCAGGCGTGCGCCTGACGATTGAGGTCGTCGACATCGGTGAACGAGACTCCTGCCCAGAAGCTCTGCTTGACGACCCCGACCGTGCGCTCGACCTTCCCCTTCGTTTGTGGCGTAAACGCCTTACAGACCCGTGGCGCAACCCCGATCGAGGCCATGAAATCGGCAAAGAGCGGGTTCCATCTTGGGATTTTGCCCTCCATTTCCAACAGCACACTCTTCATGCGGTCGGTCAGCGCGGCTTTGGGCAGTCCGCCAAAGTACTCAAAGGCTTCCATCAAACAGCGGATCATCGTCGGGGCATCACAGCGTTTGACAAAGGTCACAAAGCGCAT
>JADMIH010000216.1 GCA_015478675.1 Chloroflexota bacterium
GGGCGCGCCAAAACCGTCCCACGTCAGAGAGCTACTGCTAACTCTGAAGACGAGGATCGAGGCGCAGCTTAATGGGAACGGCGTGGTTGAGCATGTCGGTTCAGCAGGTAAGAACGGTATGACTGACAAGCTCGTTTTGACCGACATGGCCGATACAGCAGCCGACCTACACGACACCGTGGTCGAGCGCGCTGTTCAGGACAACATCGTGCGCCAGCTTGAGCAGGTCAACGAGACACTTACGAGAACTGACGATGGCAAGTACGGCATCTGCGCCAATTGTCTCCAGCCGATTGCCGCAGACCGCCTTGTAGTCAGGCCCTTTTCCACCCTGTGCACGGATTGCCAGAACCAACATGACCGCGGCAAGCTCGCGAGGTTCTGAGCGCATGATTGCCCCCTCGAAGTCCGGGCACCGTCGACAATGCCGTCCTCGGTGCCCGATCCTCTGGGGTGAGGCGTGTCGTTGTCAACCATTAATCACTTGAAATAACGAAGTTACAAGGAGGTAACACTACAAATGGCCATCAAAGAATCTTCCATAGGGGTAATACATTCCGAAAGCGTTATCGGAGGGCACGTACGGCGTCCGGCAAACCGGGACGGACACGAAAACGGCAACGGAAATGGACAGTCCTCAGGCCAGAGTGCAGCCGTCTCCGGTGCTCGGCAATCTATGCTGCGTGTCATAGCCAACGAACCCGGGCTTCTGAACAGCGCCACTGAATACTTCAACAGGGCCGCTGAGCGCTTGAATCTCAACCCCGGATTACGCGCCGTGCTTGAAAGGCCCGAACGTGAAATGCTGGTGTCCATCCCCGTGGTGCGCGATGATGGTCGCCTCGAAGTATTCGCGGGGTGCCGCGTGCAACATTCCACCGTGCGCGGCCCAGGGAAGGGCGGCGTACGCTATCACCCGCACGTTTCCCTCGAGGAGGTGGCGGGCCTTGCCTCCTTGATGACCTGGAAGTGCGCCGTGGTGAACATTCCCTTCGGCGGTGCCAAGGGCGGCGTGATCTGCGACCCCTCAACCTTGTCGAAAGACGAGCTGCGGCAGCTCACGATAGGTTACACCCAGGCCATTATGCCGATCATTGGCCCCCACAAGGATATACCCGCCCCCGACGTCAATACCAACGAGCAGACTATGGCCTGGATGATGGAGGCCGCAAGCGACATCGCGGGCCACAACGTCTTCGGCATCGTCACAGGGAAGCCTGTGTCGCTTGGCGGGTCGCATGGGCGTGCAGAGGCCACCGGGCGTGGCGTGGCCCTGGTCACCGCCAGCATGCTGAAGAAAGCCTTTATGCAGCTTGAAAACACCACGGTAGCTATTCAGGGCTTCGGCAAGGTGGGCTCGTACACAGCCCGAATACTGCACGAGATGGGCTGCAAAGTGGTGGCTGTGGGCGACATCTCAGGGGGCCTCTACAATCCAGGCGGCCTCGACGTGGCTGGTCTACTCAAGCATGTCACCAAATCGCCAGGCCACCTGCTCGAAGGATATAGGGGCGACGCTGAGCCTATCACGAACGAGGAGCTGCTCTACCTGGACGTGGATGTACTTATCCCCGCCGCAATGGAGGACCAGATAACGGATGCCAACGTTGACCGAATCAGGGCTAAAGCCATTGTTGAAGGGGCGAACGGCCCGACCACTCCGGAGGCCGACCGCGCACTATCGGGCAGAGGCGTGCTCGTGGTGCCCGATATCCTGGCGAACGCCGGTGGGGTGGTGGTCTCCTACTTCGAGTGGGTGCAGAATGAGCAGAATTGCTACTGGGATCTCGACACGGTTCGCGAGCGACTGGAGGCGGTCATGCTGCGCAGTTTTGACGACGTATGGAACTGCAGCAGCCTCCACCACGTCGACCTCCGCACGGGGGCTTATATGCTCGGTATCCAGCGCGTGGCCGACGCACTTGACCCCGCAGGGCATAGTCGGTTAGCTCCGAACTACCAGAGGATCACAAGTGGCGCACCTGGTGAGGGAATGTGCACAGCAAATTCGAGCCGGAGTTAGACTTACCGGCCAAAGCGGGCGAAGAGTTACGTGACGAATTGCGTCATGAAGAGAAAGGATAAGGCAGAAGCCATGATACACGATATGGTAAGCGATATGGTGGACCAACCACCACTGATCGCTGAAACGGACATCACGCCAAAGGTAGAGCAAAGGGTGTACTGCGCCGAGGATTCGCCACTCAGGCTGGGGGACGGTACGCCTCTGCACCTCGAATGGGTCATCGAAGGCAGAGACGGCGAGCTATATAGGGTACGCTCTGAGCTGGGAGGCTGGCTCAGGCGCACTCACTACCACGGTGAGCTGGACGGGATGAAACTTGTAGCCCCGGAAAAAGCTGCGACTATCCTGTGGCTCACGTATGCGGACACCGATGGCGATGACCTGGCCCGCGTCTGGAAGCGTGATAGCTACAGGGGCTACGAGACGCTCTCGGACTATCCTCTTGGCAATGGGCGTACTGATCGTGATTGCGGGGCTTCCGATGTTGCACACTACCCCCTGCGATCATGAGGTCGTCCTCGGGAAATGGTGGTAAGTTCATGCACGCCCTATGCGAATTCTAGCACTGCAGACCACAGACTGGTGCAAGGTCTGCGTACTTCGCATAGAGGGATAGCATCGACTCCGGAGGAGAACCCTCTGGCAACAAGGTAACGAATATGGGAGGCAATTAGAAAACTATGACTAAGATAGCAATTCACGGCTTCGGCAGGATCGGCCGTTCCACCGCCAGAGTGGCTTTGTCCAGGGATTTGTTCGTACCTGCTGCGATCTCCGATATCCAGGACCCCGCTACTCTAGCCGAGCTTTTCGCCGTGGACAGTAACTATGGCATCTGGCCTGAGCCGGTTGCATTCGAAGACGGCAAGTTCCTGATAGGCGATAAGAAGATCCCCTACTTCAACACAGCTGAGTCTATTCCTGACTGGGGCGGTCTGGGGGTAGACGTTGTGATAGATTGTACAGGTAGAGCTACCACCAGGGCAGGCGCTCAGGTACACCTCGACCGCGGAGCCAGGCTGGTCCTGGTGAGCGCTAACAGTAAAAGTCTGCAAGACTGCGACGCGCTTTTGCTTGCCAGCATCAACCTCGACTCGTATGATCCGAGAGAACACAGGATCGTCAGCATGGCGAGCTGCACTACTAACGCCCTGGCACCCGTAATTAAAGTGATCCGGGAAAACTTCGGGATCAGGATGGGCTTTTTCACAACGGTGCACGCGTATACGGCCTCACAGGCGCTGACCGACCAGCCGATGCGTCACAGAAGGGACTCGTGGGCGGCCGCCGAGAATATCATCCCCTCTGCGTCAGGCGCTGCTCAGGGCCTGAAGTTCATTTGGCCGGACTTGAATGTCACCGGCAAAGCCTACAGAGTACCTGTGCGGACCGGAAGCATAGTTGAGGTTACTGTGCTGGCAGAGCAAGCGGTCTCCACCGATAAAGTAAAGGACGCTTTCCGAGCGGCGGCATCTTCCCCCCAACTCAAGGGCATCATGGGTGTCCTGGAGAAAGAATACGCTTCAAGCCGCGTAGTTGGCGACTCACTTTCCTCGCTTGTAGATCTGCCGCTGACACAGGTTTTGGGCGACTCACTCATTTCGATGGCCACCTGGTACGACAACGAAATGGGTTACGCCACCAGGCTCGCGGAAGTTGCGGCTACGCTCGCGGGCCGCCTGACCGAAAGCTCCCTGTCGGCCACTCCTTGATGGCAGACACCTGGTACGGCGTCACTGTAGAAGCAGGGCCAGACATAGTCGCTGGCTCTGCGACTGCGTGGTATACACCATATTCACCTTACATATCAATCTTTTCGGGAGGGCGCTACCCATGACCGGCCAAATGACATTGCCAGTGCCGATCAACCTGGAACGGGCTCGCATTTTTGTTGCTGACGACGACAGCAGCATCGCTGCGCTGATGCAAGATTTGTTGCAGGGCGAAGCCTACTCAGTCACTCTATTGCAGCATGCAAAGAATGTCTACGAGGAGATAGTCCAGACTCTTCCCGACCTCGCGATTCTGGATATCACGCTCGAGCGCCAGGGGGACGGCTGGCTGGCACTCGACAAGCTGAGACACAACCCCAAAACAGCCTGCATGCCAGCCATAATCTGCTCGGCCGATATGCGAGGACTCCGCGCAAGGCAAGAAAGCCTCAGCGCTATGGGCTGCCTTGTAATTGAGAAACCCTTCGATATTGATGCTCTCCTTGCCGCGGTTCGAGAAAGTCTAGGCGGCGGGAGCAAGGTCTTAGCGCTCTGTGCGAAGCCCAATAAGGCAGACAAAGATACTATGGTGCTGGATGTGGTCGGCGCCTATGACACAGACTAACTCCGCCGGACGGATATCTCTGCCCGGCGGAGTTAGTGACTTTTCATTATACCCAGGGATAATTGTAGCGAACACCCTATGGAGTAGAGCGTAGATTAGAAATGGGGTTCCTCAGCGTCAATCATGCGGGCGTTTCATAAGGAGCGCCGGCAATTTGCACCTTGAGCAGGTTGGTCTGGCCCGCAAAAGGCAGGCCCAGGCCGCCGATGAAGACCAGCAGGTCGCCTTCGGCGATCATACCTTGCTCGATGGCAGTGTGCTCGGCGGCGGACATAGCGGAGAGGGTACCACTGTAGCGGTCCAGCTTTAGCACGCTCACGCCCCAGCAGACCGCCAGGGTCTTGCACGTATCGGGGTTGTCGGTGACGGCGATGAGGTTGCTGCGTGGGCGATACTTCGAGATGAGGCGGGCGCTCGTACCTGTGCGGGTGAGAGCTATGATGGCCCTGGCCTGGAGCCTGTCGCTGATGCGGTCGGCGGCCTGGCATAGTATTTCAGCGATCTCCTGGTTGCTGGTGGGTGTGAGATTGGAATGACCCTCACTCCTCACTACCGAAATGCCCGATTGGCCTGATGCGCTACCCCCGGTGCTCTCTTTCTCACTTGAGATTTTGTCGGCCCAGCCTTCGTAGTCGAACAGCTTCTCGGCTTCGAGAGCGATACGGGCCATCGTCTGTGCAGCCTCGATGGGGTATTTGCCTGTGGCGGTCTCGCCGGAAAGCATTATGCCGTCGGTGCCGTCGAGCACCGCATTAGCCACGTCGGTGGCCTCGGCGCGGGTTGGGCGCGGGTTGCGGATCATCGAGTCGAGCATCTGGGTAGCGGTGATTACGGGCTTTGCGGTCAAGTTACAGGCCGCGATGATGCGCTTTTGGATCGCGGGCAGCCCCTCAGGCGGCATCTCAACCCCCATATCGCCCCGCGCAACCATCACCCCGTCAGCCTCGGCGAGTATCTCAGCGAAGTTGTCTACCGCTGTTGCGCTTTCGATCTTGGCGATAATCGGGAAGTAGCGGTCGGTGCGGGCAGCCACCAGCCTGCGCCCCTCCTCGATGTCGGCACCGCTGCGCACGAACGATAGGGCGACCATATCCGCCCCGTGCTCTATTGCAAATGAGAGGTCATGATGGTCCTTCTCGGTTATCGTGGGCACGCCAAGAGGCCTGTTGGGCACGTTGATGCCCTTGTTGGAGGTAAGCAAGCCGCCCACTAGCACACTGCAGACGATTCTTCCCACATCAGGCTCCACGCCCTCTACCTGGAGAGACATAAGCCCCTGTGGTGGCTACTTCCAGCATCCGTGCGTAGAAGGCCTCCAACGTTAGTTA
>JADMIH010000405.1 GCA_015478675.1 Chloroflexota bacterium
CTACGCGCGCTCTCTGCTGATGACCTGGAGGAGATGACGCGCCTTTACCGCCTGGCTGCCTCCGACCTGGCTCGCGCTCGGCGCGATTTCTCCGGCGACCGTGCAGTGGCCTATCTCAACAGGCTTGTCTCCTCGGCTTACGCAACGGTGTACAGCGGCGGCGGCTTTAGCTGGAAAGCTGTCGCCCAATGGTACGCCGGCGGTTTCCCTCGACTTTTCAGGTCTTCTGCGGGTTATTACCTGATGTCGGCGCTACTCTTCTTCGGCACAGGCATCCTTTCTTTTGTCGCTGTCACCTCGTATTATCCTGCGGCCCAGACCCTACTTCCCTCGAACCTCTACCAGTCTGTCTCCTCCTACGCCGAGCGCGGCGAACTCTGGACAGAGATACCAGGCCAGGAGCGCTCTTATGCCGCCACCACTATTATGACCAACAACATCCAGGTGGCGGCCATCGCCTTTGCCGGTGGCATGACCCTCGGCCTCCTCACAGCCTGGGTACTGGTGACAAATGGCGTCCAACTGGGCGCTGTCTTTGGTGTTGTAACCCACTACGGTATCGGCTTCCGCCTGTTGACCTTTGTCATGGCTCACGGTGTGATCGAGTTGAGCGTGATTTGCCTGGCTGGTGGCGCGGGGCTGATGCTTGCAGACGCTATTTTGCGCCCCGGCCTCCTCACTCGCGGCGAAGCCCTGCGCCTCGCCGCTCAGCGTGCCGCCCGGCTCCTGCTGGGCGGCGCATCCCTGCTGATCATAGCGGGCACAATAGAAGGCTTCATCTCTCCTTCGTCGCTTCCCGCCTGGGTGAAGTTCGCTGTCGGTATAACAACAGGAGTGCTGCTCTACGGCTACTGGCTGCTCGTTGGTCGCACTTCCAGACAGAAAGAGGCACATAGCGCAGCTACCTGATAATAGTACTCTCGAAGAGATGGAGATTGTGGAAGCAGCGGTGCAGAGCTAACCACCGGGGCGGCCGGTTACCGAACCACCTTCCACTGGGTGATAGTGAACAAATAGCTCGTCACGCGTCTCCGGCTCGCAACCACAGATGAAAAAGGGTGAAGAGAAGGAAAATGGGGGCATGCTACTCAGCACGGAGGGCCTCTTCTTCATAGCAGTGCCCTCCTATGCGAAGCGCCTTTGGATTACACCCGGTTACACCTGCTC
>JADMIH010000217.1 GCA_015478675.1 Chloroflexota bacterium
TCGCGGTGGACTCCATTCCTGCCGTCTTCGCGGTGACGCGTGATCCTTTTATTGTGTACACATCGAACGTCTTCGCTATTCTCGGTCTGCGTTCCCTATACTTTGTGTTTGCGAACGTGATAGATAAATTCTACTATCTGAAGCTTGGATTAGCAGTGATTCTCAGCTATGTTGGGGTGAAGATGGTGCTCACTGATATCTATCCCATCCCGACTTTGCTGTCGCTGGCGATCATTGCGCTCGTCCTGACTCTTGCGATAGTTGCTTCTGTGATACGCGCTCGCCGCTTGCCAGAAAAGCCCGTAGAGCCGAAAGAACAATCGCAGCCCCTCTCAATCGAGAGCATTCCGCACAAGCAGTAATGCCACATGCTTTCTATCGTGAACTGGACTCTCACCACTATTGTTCACGCGGAGAGATTTGCCAGTGAAAGTCACCCGACAATACACTTTAAACGTGTACGTGTTATAGTAGCACCCAGAGGCACCTTCCGCGTTTGGAAGGTGCCATGAGGAAGATTAATCGGTGTATTAAGTAAAGGTGATAAAGGAGCGTATCATGCTTCATACGTATCTGACAACATCCTGGGGTTTGCGCTATCCCATTATTGGTGCTCCGATGGCCTATGTTGGACGGGGACGCCTGGCCCGTGCCGTCTCACAAGCCGGGGGACTGGGAATGATCGGCATCGGCAGTACAGAATCAGTCGAGTTCCTTGTGCGAGAGGCGGCCATTGCCCGTGGAACGGAGCAGGGGCGTTTTGGCATCGGAATGCACGCCTGGGCCATGGAGAGGCGTCCCGATCTGCTTGACGCGGCGATAGAGGCCAACCCTTTTCTCATCTCCCTTTCGTTTGGTTCTCCTGCTCCCTATGTAGAGCGACTGCACCACCACGGCATTTTGCTTGCTACGCAGGTCAACGCACGAGCTGAAGCCATGCAGGCAGCGCAAGCTGGCGTTGATCTCATCGTCGTGCAGGGGACGGAAGCGGGAGGACACGTCACTGGTCAGGTAAGTACGCTCCCTCTGCTGCAATCTGTCCTTGACGCGGTTCAGGTACCCGTGCTCGTTGCGGGCGGTATCGCCTCTCCACGAGGAGTGGCTGCGGCCCTCGCCGCTGGTGCCGACGGAGTGTGGGTGGGAACCTGTTTGCTTGCTTCTCCTGAGTGTGAGAACACGGAGCAGGCCAGGGCGCGTATCGTGCAAGCGCAGGAAACCGACACCATCCTCACCCGTGCGTTTGATGTCGCGCAAGGACTTGCCTGGCCCCCGCAATACCCCGGTCGCGCTCTACACAATCGCTTTACTGAGCAGTGGCACGCCCACATCGATGCACTCCCACAGGCCAGCGCAGCGCGTCAACAGCTCGCGGAGGCGATTGCCGCTAAGAATTACGATCTTGCCTATATCTATGCAGGCGAAGCAGTGGGGCTGGTGAAGCAAGAACAACCCGCCGCGGACGTCATCCGCCAATTGGGGGATGGCGCGGAACAACTGCTCCGTGCTCGTTGTAGCAGGCTTCTGTAGTAAAGACAACGAAGTGCTGTTTGGAGTGCTTTCCAACATGCGAAGAACGACGAAGAGGTAGACTGTGCAGTCGGCTTCTTCGTCGTCCTTGACAGAAGGTCAGATTACGAGTTCGCAGCAAGGTTGCTCACCTGCTGCAAGAGAGCGTTACCCTGGTCGATCAACTGTCGTATAATCGTCCTTTCCGCCGGGTCGGCCATGTAGTTGGTCAGCGTATCCGTGGTGTTCGTGATAGGATTTGGCGCGGCTAAAGCCGCGACAGCATGTTCGAAATGCTATGATAGTATGCTATGATATATGAAAGGGTACTTATAAGGAGAGAGACCATGGTGTTAGCACGTTTCCTCCCTCGAGACGAGCACTTTTTCGACTACTTTCATGATGCAGCCGGAAACGCCGCAGAGGTTGCCCAAGCTCTGGGCGATCTGCTTGAGCACTATAGCGATGTCGAACGCAAGGCCCGCCGGGTGCGAGACCTTGAACACAGGGGCGACGAGATTACCCACCAGATATTCAACGCGCTCAATCGCACCTTCATCACACCGTTCGATCGTGAGGACATCGCCAACCTGGCTGGTCGACTCGACGACTTCGTCGATACCATCGAGCAGGCAGTCCGACGAACCTGGCTCTACCGCATCGACGAGCCAACCGAGCACGCTCGCCTGCTGGCCCGCATCATCGGTGAGCAGGCGACGTTGATTGCCAGCACCGTGTCACATCTACAGAACAGGCGACAGTGGGATCACCTGCTCCACTGCACAATTGACATCAACCGACTAGAGAACGAGGCCGACGAGATACTCGACAGGGCACTCATGGAGCAATTCGATGGCGTTGGTGATGTCCGTGGCCTCATCAAGTCGATCCGCTGGGGAGAGATATACCAGGACCTGGAAGATGCCACCGACCGTGCGGAGGACATCGCCAACACACTGGAAGGGATCGTGATGAAGAATGCCTAGCTCAGCACTCTTCATGATCATTTTGATCGTGTCCATCGCCCTCGTCTTCGATTTCATCAATGGCTTCCACGATACAGCCAATGCCATCGCGACCTCAGTTGCAACACGGGCACTGGCACCAGGCCCAGCGGTGCTAATGGCAGGTGTCCTCAACGTTGTAGGTGCCCTGACGGGTACCGCCGTCGCTTCCACCGTTGGCAAAGGGATCGTGGCACCCACGAACGCCACCCAGCTCTTAGTCGTTGCTGCGCTACTGGCGGCTATTACCTGGGATCTGATCACCTGGCGCTACGGCATCCCCTCCAGTTCCAGCCACGCGCTGATCTTCTCCATCGTCGGGGCAGGTGTGGCCGCGGCAGGCTGGCAGTCTATCCAGTTTGGGGGCTTGACCAAGACATTCGAGGGGCTAGCCTTCTCTCCTCTGCTCGGTTTTCTGGGTGCTTTCCTCGTGATGCTCCTGCTCCTCTGGGGCTTCGCCCGAGCACGCCCCCGACTGGTAACTCGCATTTTCGGTCGGCTCCAGATTCTCTCAGCGGCCTGGATGGCTTTCAGTCACGGTGGCAACGATGCGCAGAAGACGATGGGAGTGATCACGATGGCATTGGCGAGCTACTACGGTTGGACGGGCAACCAGTGGCAAGTACCACTGTGGGTAATCCTGGCAGCCGCGACCTCAATGGGCTTAGGTACCGCCATCGGCGGATGGCGCATCGTGCAGACGGTGGGACTGAAGGTCGTTGAGTTGCGCCCGATCAACGGCTTCGCCGCAGAGACCGCTGCGGCAGCGATCATTGAGATAGGCAGCCGTCTCGGGATTCCGATTTCCACGACCCACGTCATCTCCTCAGCGATCTTAGGGGTGGGCGCGACCAAGAGGCTGTCAGCAGTGCGGTGGGGGATTGCGGGACGTATCGTCGTAGCATGGGTGGTGACGATTCCCGCGTGCATCGCTCTAGGCTGGGTCATCTACTATCTGCTACATCTGATGACAGGCGTGCAATAAGCGGCTCGACGACGAGAACAATAAACACTGGCAACCAAACGTTCAAGAACATTCACACTCCGCTGGTTTCCGCCACATCCATCCGGCTCCCACGACCAGTAGGCAAAGAAGAGCACCAATGAGCATGGCGATGGGAGCACCGAAGAGGCCTGATAGCCAGCCCATCAGCAGATATCCCAGCGGGAGGCTTCCGTCGAAGAAGAGTACCTGCACGCTCATAACGCGTCCGCTCAGGTGGTCAGGAGCAACCGTTTGGAGCACCGTTATGGCTTGCATGGCAAAGGCCTCCTCCGTGAAGCCAACACTCGCGATGAGCACCAATGACAGAAGATAGATGTGCGAGAGCGCAAAAACCGTCTCCAACACCCCGAAGATTAGCATGCCGATCAGCACGCGGCGGATTGTTGGCTGCTGGTTGCTCCAGGCCAGCCACAATGCCGAGAGTAACGCGCCAGCACCGGTCGCGGCAGAGAGAAAGCCAAAGCCAGTTGCTCCCACATGTAGCACATCGGTAGCAAAGAGTGGGAGCACGACGTTGAAGTTCGAGCCAAAGAGCAAAACCAGGCCAACCACGAGGATCACCAACAACACCGCGGGCGTTTTCCAGACATAGTCCACGCCTTCGCGTAGACTCTGCCAGGTGTTCTGCCGCTCGCCCGCGCTTCTGGGTCGGAGCACCTGGGCGTGCAGCTCGTGACTCTTGATCAGGGCCAGACCAGCTATCACCGGGAGGAAGCTGAGCGCGTTGAGTAGAAAGAGCATGGTGACACCGCTGGCGGCAATGACGATGCCCCCAAGGGCAGGACCCACGATGCGTGCCAGAGTAGAGAGTGAGGAGTTCAAGGCAACAGCGTTGGGCAGGTCTTCGCGCCCGACCAGCTCGACGACAAACGCCCGGCTCGCCGGTCTACCCAGGCTGTTCGTAAGCCCCAGCAGCATCGCCAGGATGTATAGATGCCAGAGCTGTATCGTGCCGGTCGCGATCAGTACCCAGAGGAGAAATGCCTGGATCATGGACACCGCTTGGGTTAAGAGCAAAACGCGCCGTTTGGGCCAGCGATCGGCAAAGACCCCCCCGAAGAGCGAGAAGAGGAGTATCGGCAAAGCTTGCAGCGCACCTACCAGACCGAGCTGCCAGGCACTATGGGTCAGCACCAGCACCAGCCAGACCTGTCCGATAGTTTGCATCGTGGTACCCATGAACGAGATCATCTGGCCAAACCAGTAAAGACGATAATTGCGCTGACGTAACGAGGTGAAGGCACGTAGCAGACCTTTTTCTGGAAGTTTGGGCGTGATGAGCGCGGGCGTCTCCCGCGCTGAGACGCTCTCAGGGACAGGCTGTCCCTGAGAGCGAGGAGAGGGCCTTTTCATGTCTGAGGTCCATTTCAGTGTTCATGAGATCTGTGGTCGGGATTATTGGAAGATCTCGAAAAATGCTATTCTAAATGCCGCTTTCCCTCCATCTTACTCGCTTTTTGTTAGCTGGGCAAGCTTTTATTCCAAACGGATAGTGTACATCCATGTCAATTCACCTACATGTTCCTATCCTGTCTCGTCTATCAAAGGGCGCGTGAATGTACTCGTTTCCCTGTGCTATACAGCTTGACAGGATGATCCACATGCCGTCCATAAGGATCAATCTCATGGGAGGTATAGGAGCCACTGGCATCCGTGTTGATTCCTGCTCCCTATAACAAGCATAACCTCATTCTATGAACTCGCTCTGTGAGTATGCTGAGATAAGGCTGAGCACGCGATGATGGGCAACGGGGTTCACACTTTGCTGCCCATTAGATGAACCCACTCTCAGCTTCAGTTCAGATTCGTCTCAGTGTCGCTTCACCCAGCTATGCTATACTCTTCTTAGAAACAGAGGAATCCAATGTTCTTGTCCTGCGCGGATTCACCATTATTGAGGTACACATTCATTGCGTTCCTACAGTTTTGAGATTGGAGGAGGAGAGTTGAAAGCACATATTCTTGTCGTGGACGATGATCCACGCATTACTGACCTGTTACGGCGGGTTCTGGCCTACGAAGGCTATAGTGTTGCCATTGCCGCCGACGGTAATGAAGCCCTGAACCGGACGCTAGAGCGGCCCCCCGATCTCATCGTACTCGACATCATGTTGCCAGGAATGAATGGGTTGGAGGTGG
>JADMIH010000218.1 GCA_015478675.1 Chloroflexota bacterium
CGCCGCTATATCGAGCAGCACGCAGTACTCTTCTACCCGGATAGCAGCTACAGCTTGTTCCCGCAGCTTATGGAGATGCTCTACACCTGGGGTCTGCTGCTGGGCAGCGACCGGCTGGCGGTGCTTTTCGCCTTTGTCGCCGGGTTGATTGGCCCGGCAGCCACGGCGCTCTTCGCGAAACGCTATATTGCAGGGGGCAGAGAGGGCTTATGGAGGGCGCTCCCACTCCTCGCCGCCGCTATCTTTGTTTCCACGCCCCTTATCGGCTATATTCTTCGCGCCGCGAATACCGACCTCGCACAGGCCGGCTTCGATTTTCTCGGTATATACGCCTTCTGGCTTGCGGTGAGAGAAAGCCCCGGTGTGGGAGACAAAAGCATATACCTGGTCTTATCAGGTATATGCTGCGGGCTTGCCTTCTCTGTAAAGTACTACGGTTTCGCGGTGGCTTTATCACTGGGTGTCGCGTTGCTGGTGATAACCGTTCGTAGGGGCTTGCGCTCGCGGGGTACTGAGCGCGCGTCGCCGGCGCAATTTATCCTTCCTCTAGTGGCTTTTGGCGCGCCCTTTCTGGCTTTGGCCGCGCCGTGGCTATTGCGTAACTACATCTCTACGGGCAATCCCGTGTGGCCGCTCGCCGGCGAGGTCTTTGGCGGGCTATATTGGTCGCCGCAAGCCTCGCCCGAAACACTGCTTGGGCGAGCGCCCGGTCTCAGCCTGGCCAACCTGTGGAATGGCTTGCAATATCTGTGGGACGCTATGAACCGGCTACCCCTCGCTATTGACAATCAGGTACATGTGGTGAGCCTTGGCCCTTTGCTCCTGACTGCTCTGCCCGCACTGGTATTTGCTCGGTGGAAGCCCGCGCTTCGCCTGGTTGCTTATGTGGCGGCGGCCTACTGGCTGCTATGGGCCTTCTTCTTTTCGCACACCAGCGCCCGCTATCTTTCCACCTTCTTCTTACTGGCGGCGCTGCTGGGAGCTTGCGGTCTTGTGTCGTTGGCCGAGCGTTTCCGAACAACACGACCGCTCGTGGGTGCTGTAGTGGCGGCAGCCCTCGGCTCTATCGTGATAGTAGCCGGCTTGAGCACACGGATATATCTGCCGACGGTGCTCGCTCTGAGCCAGAGCGCCGAAGGCAGCTACCTGGCAGCTTACATGGAAGACTATCCGATGATACAGTACATAGCTGGGCACACCCCGCCTGACGCCAAGATTTACCTTTGGGACGGGCAGCCAAGAGGCTACTATATACCCCGACCCTACGTCTATGCGCGGCTGGTGCCTCTGTATACTGGCTTCGCCGCCGCGCCCGATATCTGGCGGGCGCGTCTGCGCGAGCTAGGGATCACTCATGTGCTGGTCCACGGGCGCGATATGCTGGCTCCAGGCCAGCCTCTCGGTGCTGATCCCGACGCTCCCGCCGAGCAAGCTTTCGCCCAAAAATACTTTGGGCCGCTCCTTTTCCAGGTGGGCGATTACAAGTTGTACCAGTTGCGCTAAAGATGGCGAGTGGCTTCGCATCCTGGCAGCCAAAAGACTATTCCTGACCCCTTTTCCAGAGGGAAGGGGAATAGTTACGAGGCTGGCTGTTGGCTTACGCGAATATGTGCGCACAAGCTAAAGCTTCTTTAGGTTGTAAGCTCCATGGAGTAGATTCTAGGGCTTAGAAGCTGACCTTTACTGCGCTTCTGCCCAGGCGGTCGAGAACTATACGTACGCCCTCTTGCAGCACACCTGCATAGAACCACATGGTGCTCTCTTGCTTCAGGATGGTTATCTTGCCACCTGTGACGACTGTCTCACCGGGCATGAGGGTATGCCCGAAACCCCAGCGGAATGGATAGCGGGATGGTCCGCCCCCGCTGTTGCCGTCCCAGTCTACGCCTACGCGCCACAACCCCGCTTTGTCTACCCATTTGTTGCCTTCGACCGAGGAGTAGCTGTCGTTCGTCGTGTAGGTGTAACCTTTGTCGGGACCCTGGGTGCGTAGCGGCACATTGCCTATGTTTTTGACCGTTATGCTCACCGCTATCGAGTTGCCAAGGATGATCTGCTGGGGGGTTATCTCCACTTTCACAATCTGTACCTGCGGCTTGCCTCCGCCCTCTATCTTTAGCGGGCGCTGCGCCTCAATCAGGTTGCCTGCTTCGTCTCGTGCAGATACCGTCACAGTGTACGCGCCGTCGGGCAACGTCTCCCCCAGCAAATTCCGCCCTGTTATTACAACGCTTTGCTCACCTGCGCTGTGCAGCGAAGGGGCAAGAGCAGGGATGACCGTGCCATCAGCCGATGCGAGGTCTACGGAGAGGGTGGTAGTCTCACTCGTGCGGAACGTTACCTGCGCTACATCATCAATGGCATCGCTATTGGGTGAGATGCTTTGGGGGCGTACCACCAGATTGCCGATAGTGGGAGGTTGGTTGTTGGCGTCACTGACTTTGAAGCGGACGCTTTCGCGGGCCGCCCCAGCCGCCACGGTTATGGTGTAATTGCCGGAAGGCACTACCTGCCTCATCACCCGGTAGTCGTTGGAGGGTTGAGCGGAGTTTGTCGCGGAGATTACGCCGCTGAAACGAAGTATGTGGCTGCCCGCCTCCTGACGAGCGGCCAGAAGGGTGCTGCTTGCGGGCCCTTGTAGCTGCGCGGATACATCAGCGGCGCTGCCCAGCGTATAGCGCACCTCGATGGCCCCGGCAGGCCGCCCGATACCCGACGATCCAGGCACAATACTATCGGTAGAAGCCGTAACCCCACTCAGCGGCGCTGCCGAACCCAGAGCGCCGCAAGCCGCCAGCAAACCAGCCGCAACCAATATAAAGGCTATAGACAGCAAGCGTGCTATCAGCACGTATCCTCCCTTTCCGCCTGCGGCGGAATTACGGGCTACGAATTATGACTTATAAAGCGTTCACCACTATGTCATCTACCTGCTAACTTCTAGCTCGTAATTCATAACTCCTGCTATCTTCGAAGGGCCGAGCGCAACTCCTCTGGAGTGAGGACAGCATTGCCCCACTTGCGAACCACTACGCCCGCGCCGTAGTTGGCGAGGCGTGCGGCGTCGAAGAGATTCGCGCCCGCTGCCACCGCCATCGTTACCAGCCCTATCACCGTATCGCCGGCCCCCGTCACGTCGAGCACCTCAGAAGTGTTGGTCACAGCTATGTGGCAATGCTCGCCGTCGCGGGAGATGACAGACATCCCTTCCGCGCTACGTGTTACTATCACCGCGTCCGCGTTGAGATCGTCGAGCAACGCCGCCAGCCCTTCTCGGAAATCTTGCTCAGTGTTGAGGGGCCTGCGCAGCGCCTCCTCAGCTTCTGGTTGGTTGCACTTTACGATGCCGAAGTCATGGAAGAGAGCCAGATCGCCCTGCGCGTCTACAGTAGTTAATTTGTTCTGGGAGGCTGCCAGCTCGCGTGTGCGCCCAACGAGGCGTGGGGTGAGGGTGCCGCTCTTGTAGTTGCTCAGTAAGACCGCATCGCACATTGGCATGACTTTCTCAACAGCAAGCAAGAGAGAGGCTTCTACTTTACCGCCGATAGGTGTGCGGTCTATATGGTCAACGCGAGCTACCTGCTGAAGCATAGTGGGCGTCACCTGAGCCACGATCCGCCTCTTAGCTATAGTGGGGCGGGAAGCGTCGGAGACTACACCGCTTATGTTCACACCATGCGCTACAAGTTCTTCTCTCAGCTCACGCCCAGGCTCATCCTCGCCGACTACCCCTGCTAGGTAAGCCTGCCCGCCAAGCGCGGCCACTGTACAGGCAGGGTTTGTGCCGCCTCCCGGCACGCCGTACTCGCGTGTAAACTCCAGCACAGCTATGGGCGCTTCACGGGAGATGCGGGTCGGTTTGCCGATGGTGTATTTGTCGAGGATCAAGTCGCCAAGCACCAGCACGCGCACGCCCTGGAAGCCTGCGATTATCTTCTCAAGGCGAAGAAGGTCGCGCTCGCTAATAGGAGCATGGGCATCTGTCATGAAGTTACTGTAAGCGGCGGTAAGCAAAGAAGGCGGCAAGGGCCAGCCACATTATCGAATATTGCGTCAGGTAGAAAGGCAAGCTGTCAAGCAGAGGTATCCCCCCTGGTCCCGGGAAGTTTACTCCACCCAGCAAAATAGCGAATGGGAAGGCGTTCAGAACCACCCGGCTGATTATAAATCCGAAGATGACCGAGCTGACAGCTATTGTCTGCAAGCCGGGGCTGCGCTTCTGGTTGGTGGCTGCGGATATGGCTTCCGGCACAGCGATCCCCATAAGGAGAGCCGCCCAGAACTCGAAGGCGGGAAAGAAGCCCATGAGCACGCCAACCACGCCGCCCGCTACCAGGCCCGCCGCTGCTCCTCTCAGGTAGTAGTCGCTGCTCACCGCGTAGGTCGGTAAGGTCTGCAAGTTGGCGCAGTTGAAGCACCGGAAGCCGGCGGGCGTGCTGACGCGGCACCTGGCGCAGATTGGAGCTCCGCACTTGCCGCACCGAAGGTAGGTCTCTACACTCGGGTGGTTTACGCAGTGCATCGGCGCTTCCGGGTCGTCTCTCTCCTCTAAGTTGTAATCAGTAGTGCTCATTATCTGCTTTCTACGCTAACGTGAAACGTGATGAGTATTGCGTACTGCGTACAGAGTCGGAGATAAAGGTAGTACAGCCATAATCCCTCACGTTTCACCCTTCACCCATCGGCCTCTTTGCGTGAGGGCTTTTTTCAGGACAACTACCCCGAAGGCAAAGACCCTCAGTATACGCCGCCAGCGCCAGGGCTGCTTCACCAGCCTGTACAGCCACTCCAACCCTACACGGCGTAAGAGAGGCGGCGCGAGCGGCGCCCGGCCCGACAAGTAGTCAAAGACCCCTCCTACGCCCATAGCCACCCTGACAGAAGATGGCAACTCGTCGCGGTGCTCTCCTATCCACAGATCCTGCCTGGGCGCGCCGTATGCCACCAGCAGCAGATCGGGCTGGGCGCTCTCTAGCCTCTCCTTTATCGCGGCCCAATCGGCGTTTTGGGGCGACCCGGCATATGTGCCCGCCACATTCAGGCCAGGATACTCGCGCATCAACGCGGCGGCAGCTTCTCCGGCCACTCCGGGCGCCGCGCCCAGGAGGAATAACCTGTAGCCTCTCTGCGCTGAGAGCTGCGCCAGACGCCCCACAAGAGCAACCCCCGTAGCGCGCCCCTTGAAAGGTGTACCAAGCAGGCGACCCGCCGCGATTATACCCGCGCCGTCAGGCGTCGCCAGGTCGGCATTGTTGAGCAAGCTGCGAAAGGCAGGGTTGCTTCTCGCTTCCATCACGAACTCGGGATTGACAGTGCATATCTGGTGCAGGCGCGGCGGTTCCTCCTTGAGAAAACCCTCTACCGCCTGCGCTGCGCATTCCTCAGCGCAATCATGAATGCGTACACCAAGTAGAGCTATCCTGCGCAAAAGCGCCTTGCTCTCAGCACGATAGGTTATAGCCACAATTGAGTATATAACAGTCGCATGGTAAGGGGCAAATGCAGTAAGGCGTGGTAAGCGTTCAGAGTTGGGGTGGAGCACTCTTCTTGGGGTAGCTGTGGAGGCGTACCCTTACGCACCCTCACCCCATGCCCCTTTCCCACACGTGGGAGAACAACTGTATCCCCTGTGCACTCAGCATGACTAAA
>JADMIH010000406.1 GCA_015478675.1 Chloroflexota bacterium
CTCTAATCAAACAAACCGGGTCGGCGAATAGCCAAGTACAATAAAGCTTGTGCCTTTGAGGTGTTCGCAAATAGCACCCGAGAATAAAGTGCTGACCGAGAACCCTCTGAGACCTTGCGCTAAGATTGCTCACTTGCTATTGTCGTATGTCAAATACCTAGTGAATACATCATAGCACGCTATTACGGTAACGCAATACCGTTTGAGTTTGGGTCTCTGACAGCAGAGTGAACGTCATCACCCGACGATGCTATGGATAACGCCCAAGCGGATGGCAATTATGTCTAAAAGTACCAAACTAGGCAAGACCTGGTGTCCTGCTGGATTCTAGTGGTAAAGTGGTGCTCTCTTGACGCGTAGCTCCTGCTGTGCTATAACATGGCACAAATCACATAATATGGGTGTTGACGAGAGAAACAGTAGGCCGGTAGCTGGCCAGGCAGAGAAGGGGTGGGTGGTGCGAACCCCTTGGAGCCGCCGGACGAAATACAACTCTCCGAGCCGGACGGGTGCGCCCTGTACAGCGCGGGGGTCTAACGACCCGCTGAGGCGTGTAGCCGCGAGGCTCACGCGAAGCACGGTGGTATCACGAAGCAGAAGCTCTCGTCCGTCGCATGATGCGGACCGGAGCTTTTTTGTATAGGGATAGCTGACGACGGGCGACGGGCGACCGACTAAGCCCCGTACAGCCTTAGACCTTTATAACCTTGGCGCTCTTGGCGTCCTGGCGGTTCAATCGTTCCATCGTCAGTCGTCAATTACCTACCGAGTTACCAATCAGGGGGGGAAATGGAAGATACCAGGCACGTGCCTATACCTGAGGAAGCGCATAATGAGTTGCGAGAGACGCGCAAAGAGCGCGAGGCCGAGGCTGCTCAGGTCATGGCAGATGAGGATACTGATATAGCCACAGAGGCCGAAGTACGCGCAGGCGTGCAAACCGAAGAGGCGGATATGTGGGGTGGGGTGAAGATCAGCGATGAAGGTATTCATGAGGTGATGACCCGCGCGGTTGTAGATGTGATTGTGCGTGACGAGTTGGAGAAGCGGCTGAGATCGGGGCGCAAGCTGCGCGTCAAGCTGGGGATTGACCCCACCGGGCCACTGCTGCACCTGGGGAGGTCGGTGCCTCTCTTCAAGATGCGCCAGTTCCAGGACC
>JADMIH010000407.1 GCA_015478675.1 Chloroflexota bacterium
TTACGAGTTGGGGACAAACCAGCAGGTGAGACAGTAGCCGATGCTCCGTAACTCGTAATTACTCATCTCCGAGGTGAACAGTCGCAAGGCCCAGCGAGGATGTGTTCAAGTTAGAGGTGGAGGGCACGTCGCTCATCACCCCTTGAGATTCGTAAACAACCAGTTGGTTGCGCCCACGCGCTTTTGCATTATAAAGCGCAGCGTCAGCTTCTTCTATGAGGTCAGCCACACGCATCGCCGGGTCGGGATAAGACGACAAACCCTGGCTGATCGTAGGGCTGACAATCAGCTTGCCTCTCATATCTTTAGGTGTTAGCTCCGCAATGGTGCGACGAATGCGGCGGGCCACCTTCTGCGCGTCCTCTATGCCTGCGCCCTGAAGCAACACGCCGAACTCCTCGCCGCCCCAGCGCCCCACAGCATCGCTCTCTTTAACGCTGCTCTTAAGCGCCTGCGCTACCAGCTTAAGTACTCTATCGCCAACGCTGTGGCCGTAGGTGTCGTTGTACTGCTTGAAACGATCAATATCGAGCATGATAAGCGATACCGGCGATGCCGCCAGCTCTGATGCCGCGACAGATTGCCGGATCAATTCTATAAAGTGACCGTGATTGTAGACACATGTCATGCTATCGAGCTTCGCCTGCTCCTGCGCGAGCTGATGCAACTTCGCATTTTCGAGGGCCATAGCTGTTTGGGCGGCCATGGCTGTCAGCAATCGCTGATCGTGCTCATCAAAGATTGTAGGATTAGCACACTGCACAGAGATCGCTCCGACCACTCTGTTCTCCAACAGCATCGGCACGCCAAGATAGGAGAGCATATCCGACCCTACTTTGCCTACTATGTTGCTGTACTGCGCGCCGTCTACGGTCCAGTCATGCACCAGCAAGGGCTTACGGCTTTGCACAATCCGGGCAGTAAGGCCGCCCTTCTCGATAGGTACTCTCATCCTGGGCATCTGCTGCCCATGTTCCTTAAAGACCTCGAAGGAGATTATCTGGCTCTCCTCGTCGTAAAGGGCAATGTAATAGGCATCGGGGTTCATCAGCTTTTCGATGTTGTCTCCTGTACGGCGAAGGACCTCAGGCATTGACAGTGTAGAGCCTGTGTACAGGCCAACGTCGTAGAGGGTGCTCATTTCCCGCGCAAGACGGC
>JADMIH010000219.1 GCA_015478675.1 Chloroflexota bacterium
CAGGTATTCTGCGGGCACTCCTCAGCCCCAACCTGCTGAGGTCAAGATCAATATAGTGAACTTCAACTTTGTGCCGGAGACAGTGACAGTGGCTGTAGGCACGAAGATTACCTGGACCGACATGGACGAAAGTCCTCATACTGTAGCAAACCTTCCTGACCGCAAGTTATTCAGCTCGGACACGCTGCGTACGGGGACGACGTTCAGCTACACAGCTACAACTCCCGGTACAATACAATATATGTGTACTCTGCACCCTTTGATGAGGGGCACAATCATCGTCAAGTAAGGCATGGCTGCACGCTCTGTTTCATAGTTGCCACACCCACCATTGTACTAAAGCAAAGACCCACCCCCTGGCTCCCTTCGCATAGGGAAGGGGCTGGGGTGGGTCTTTGCTTACCCTTTTCCTCCTCATTGTCTAAAGAGTGCGTGCGTGGTATAATCCACACGCTTATACCAAACAGATAAGGGCGTGTTGCAACGCTTATTCACAGGAGGCTCTATGAGACTTCACGAATACCAGGCCAAAGAGGTGCTAGCCAGATATGGTGTGCCTATCAACCAGGGTGAGGTCGCCTACACACCTGATGAGGCCGAAAAAATTGCTACCCGCATAGGCAAGCCTGTGATGGTGAAGGCACAGGTAATGATGGGCGGGCGGGGCAAGGCAGGAGGGGTCAAGTATTCCAAAGATGTGAAGAGCGCCCGCCAGAATGCCGAGAATATTCTGGGCAAAGTGCTCAAGAACGAGCAGAACCCCAAAGGCGAAGTCGTCAAGAGGGTACTGATAGCCGATGCCGCCGATATAAAGAAAGAATACTATTTAGGGGCCACTGTTGACCGGGCCACCAAGTCCATCATCCTTATGGGCAGCGCCGAAGGGGGCGTCGAGATCGAGGAGGTGGCGAAGGAGCACCCGGAGGCTATTATCAAAGTTTCGGTAGACCCCCGTATGGGCCTGCTTGACTACCAGGCGCGAGAGCTGGCCTTTGGCATGGCGCTCAACAGCCATGTACGCGATTTCACAAAGATCGCCAGGGCGCTGGTGCAGGTGCTCATAGAGCATGATGCATCGCTCGCCGAGATAAATCCGCTGATCGTGACAGAGGACGACCGCCTGATGGCGATAGACGCCAAGATGGTGCTGGACGACAACGCTATGTACAGGCAGAAGTGGGCTGAAGAGATGCGCGACCCCGCGGAGGAAGAAGAATCGGAGCGAGAGGCGCGGGCGGCGGGTATTTCGTTCGTGCAGCTTGAAGGCAATATCGGCTGCATGGTGAATGGCGCGGGGCTGGCTATGGCTACTATGGACACGATCAAAGAATACGGCGGCACCCCCGCCAACTTCCTGGATATAGGCGGTGGCGCTCGCGAGGACAAGGTTGAAGCCGCGCTGCGTATTATTTTGAGCGACCCCAATGTGCAGGCGGTGATGTTCAACATCTTTGGGGGGATCACCAGAGGCGACGTAGTAGCCAAAGGCATCGTCAAGGTGCTGGAGCAGATGAAGCCCGATGTGCCTATGGTGATACGGCTGGCAGGCACCAACGCCGAAGAAGGACGCGAGATCCTCAAGGCAGCTAACTTGCCTGCCGCCGCCACCCTGGACGAAGCCGCGCAAACGGCGGTCAGGCTGGCTAATGAGCGGGGGACCAGGGTTTAGGGATCAGCTACTCTACACCCTGACCCCTGGTCTGTGATGTGCGAAACCGGCGCAGAACAAATGGAGGCACGTAGATGGCAAAGACATTGCCCAGGAGGGCTGATGTAGCTAAAGAGGTCACATGGAATATAGAAAGTATATTCCCCTCCGATGCTGAGTGGGAATCCGCGCTGAAAGAGGTGGGGGCGGCTATACCCGACCTGGAGCGCTTCCGGGGCAAGCTTGGCTCTTCAGCCCACGAGCTGCTGGAGGCGCTGCAAACCCGCGATAAGCTCCTATCGAGGGTAGAGCATATAGCTGTGTACGCCGGAATGCAGATCACCGCCGACATAACCGACCAGACGGCCCTTGCCCACAGTGGGCAGGCCGACAGCCTGGCAGCGAGGGCTGCTGCGGCTGTCGCCTACTTCGAGCCTGAAATCCTGGCGCTCGACCCCTCACGGCTTGATGAGATGATGCGCTCTGAGCCTGAGCTTGCCGCCTACAGGCACTACTTTGATAAGCTGCACCGCCAGCGCGAGCATATACGCTCCGCCGAGGTGGAGAGCGTGCTCGCCGAAGTGGGAGATGTCGCCGAGAGCGCGACTCGTATACACAGCGCCCTGGAAGACGCCGACCTCAAGTTCGCCACGATAAAAGATGAGGAAGGGGCAGAGGTCGAGATAGAGCAAGGCACGGTGTGGCCCCTTATCCGCAGCCAGGACCGCGAAGTGCGTAAAGAGGCGTGGGAAGCCTACGCCGACGGCTATATAAGCGTAAAGAATACGATGGCCGCTACTGTAGCGGGCGCAGTAAAGAGGGATGTCTTTTATGCCCGCGCTCGCAAATATAACTCCTCACTGGAAGCGGCGCTGGCCGCGGGGAACATACCGATGGAGGTATACACCAGCCTCCTCGACACCTACGCACAATGTATTCCTGTATGGCATCGCTACTGGGAGATTAAGAGGCGCGCGCTTGGCGTTGACAAGCTGCACGGCTACGATATAGATGTGCCCCTGGTGCGCTCGCTGCGTAACATACCCTATCAGGAAGCAGTCGAGATCATCCGCGTCGGATTAGCGCCTCTTGGGGAAGAATATGGCGCTGCGCTTGGCAAAGGGCTGACCGAACAGAGGTGGGTTGATATATATCCCAACCAGGGCAAAGGGAGCGGCGCTTTCTCATACGGCGCATATGGCACCATGCCCTTCCTGATGCTCAATTATGACGATACGCTGGAGACGGTCAGCACGCTGGCTCACGAGCTTGGGCATTCGATGCACTCCTATCTCTCGTGGCAGACAAACCCTTATATTTACAGCAGCTACTCTATGTTCGTGGCAGAGACCGCTTCTAACTTCAACCAGGCGATGGTGCGCGCCTACCTGCTCAAGGGCGGCCCCGACCCCGATTTTGAGCTGGAAGTGCTGGCCGAGGCGATGAGCAACTTCCACCGCTACTTCTTCATCATGCCGGCTCTTGCCCGCTTCGAATTGGAGTGCCACGAGAGGGTGGAGAGAGGGGAAGGTCTGACCGCCGACTCGATGTCGTCGCTGATGGCTGGCCTCTTCCGAGAGGCGTACGGCCCTGCTGTGGAGGTGGACGATGCCCGCGTTGGCATTACATGGTCGCAGTTCCCCCATCTCTTCGGCAACTTCTATGTCTTCCAGTATGCGACCGGCATCTCGGCTGCCAACGCCCTGGCCCAGGGAATACTTGACGAGGGGAAGAGCGCGGCTGACCGCTACGTGCAGTTCCTCAAAGCGGGCGATGCACTATACCCCCTTGAGGCTCTCAAGCTGGCGGGGATAGATATGACGTCGCCTGAGGCTGTGGAGCGCGCCTTCGGTGTGATGAGCAGGCTCATAGACCGCCTCGATGCTATTGTTGGCGAAGGCCCTCTGACTTCCCAAGCGGGAAAATAGATGGCGGATGAGAGGCTGCTCGAAAGCGCCTTGCATGGGGCGCGGCTCCTCTACGCCTACACGATCTATATAGCGGCTCCTGCCGGCGAGGTCTTCCGGTATACAGGCGACCCTGGGTACTGGTCGAAGGACTTCGATGGGGAGCCGCTCCCCAATCTGGCGCTGCGCTGGGAGGGCAAGCCGTACACGGCAGGCTCTATCATGGTGCTCGTGCCACTGCGCAAGGACGGCACCTCCACGACGGTGGGCGCTGTGCGCATGGAGCTGCTCTATTATCGTGAGAACGAGGAGCTGAGCTTCCGGTTCCTCACTGACAACCACCTTATCTACCGCTTTTTTTATGAGCAGTCCGCCCCTGAGCGCACAGCTTTCACCGTGAACGTCTTCGTTGACGGCCAAAGCTCGCCTGGGAATACCTTGCGCCAGCGCCTGTACGCAAAGAAGCGCCGCAAAGCTTCTATAAATGACCACATGCGCGTGAAAGGGGCGCTAGAGGAGCGGGTTGGGCACGAGTGAGTTTGGTAGAAACCCAGAATGCCCATTCAAATGGAGCGTCCTGGGGCGACCTACTAGATGCAACGGGCGGGGCTAGCTATAGGTACTAAAGCTAAGGCCAACATAGCCCGGCAGGAGGCAGGGAAAGGTCAATCATCTTGATCATTTGTGGACGAGTAAGTAGATTGCCAGACCGAAAGTAAGGTCTGTTCTGAGCATCACATGGCTCACCAGCGCCGCCACAAGGGTAACCGGTGATAACTCCATATGTATGCACCGTCTCTATATAGGAGTAGAATTGCGACCCTGGCGGCACGTCTGCGAAGGTCGGGTTGGCAGGGTTCACCAATGTCCAGTAAGGTATGCGCGCCAGCGCCAGGATTTTGCTGAACTGTGCTCTCGTAGGCTGATATTCTGGTCTGAAATATGGATCGTTGTTTGCATCACAAGGTTCGCCAGGACCGCCACAGGGGTAACCACCAATGATGCCCAGGTAATTTGCCATCTACACCCAGGGAGTGCCCCAGTGGGTTTGCATACCGGCGAAATTGATGTGATAGCCCGAAGGTGGGTAGGAATAGCCTTCAGCTAACATTATGGCTTGTACTAGCTGTGCTCTGGTTGCTGTATATTCGTCGGTGGCATGCACCCCTGCGTCAGGGTAGGTTCTAGGCTCGACACTTTGGTCTGCGCTCAGGTCATTGCTCAAGGCGAAGCGATTGACCATATCTCTGGTGTAATAGTAGGCCCAGTGACTGGGGTCCAGGTCATGGACCTGGCAATTGGGGAGGGAGATAGCGCCTTCGTAGGCGTTTGAGGTTACAGCTCCCCGCTCGAAGTTCTGGGCTGTATAGTTAAAGATATTACCACGCTGCCCCCTCTGGAGAGCGAATGAATGTTCATCCCCAAGTGAACTGTTGTATGGTAGACCTGGTCCGTTAGAGTTGGGGCCATTCTTCTGAGCATAGGTTGCCCAAATCGAGCCACGCACATAGTGAGCTATCCCTCCCGCAGTGGGGTTCAGTATGGAGCCTGGCACCCCGGTATCAGGCTGGGTAATAAACTCCTGTGTCCAGGCTTTATTCTCTGAAGGGTAAGGGTGGACGTAGTAAGTCTGGCCGTTATTGAATGGCACACCTG
The DNA here is from genome assembly GCA_015478675.1 of Chloroflexota bacterium. The sequence continues at coordinate 5,212 of JADMIH010000219.1, forward strand.
AATCATTTCCCGTGTTGATGCTGCTCCAATAAGAATCTATTATCTCCTGGTGTTTACCGGTATGTGGCCCTTCATAGCCCACCAGCCAGAAGTCCACTAAGGCACGGTAGTGTGCATGCGCCAGCATGTCCACCATGCCCCCAGATATTAGTTGAGTCTCAAAGTTGGCGTTCTGATGCAAGTAGTCGCTTTCAGTCAGAATATTCAACCCGAAAGGTTGCGACAAGGCAAGCACCGTATAGTCAACTGCTGAGTCGACTCTATTAGATGGATCTGCACCGACAGCCGCACCTACGCGCTGTTCTACATTCTTAGCGAGGTCTGTTCCTACATCGCTCTACTTACTGACACTTACACAAAGAGCTAATAGGATGGTATAGTTGGAGCATGAAGAAGA
>JADMIH010000408.1 GCA_015478675.1 Chloroflexota bacterium
TGCGTAGTATGGCGTGTTGCTTTCTCAGTTGATCGGTGCTAGAATGACCCCAACCCAGCCGGCACAGCTACGAGGGGGCGCTTTACAGACTTCTTTTTGCGGCGGCCCAGCGACAACTCTCCCCGGTCGCGGTACATAGGACAAGACCATGCCACATCTCAAACGCATGCCGGCAGTGACCATCGCGCTCTGCTTGCTTATTGCATTGGCGGTACTTATGATCCACGGGTTTCAGGGCACTCCGCGTTCAGCAAAGCAGGCAGCCAGGCTAACCGCTGCTCAGGTGACCGCCCCGCCTGTGGGAAGCTCAACACCTCGGTTCGGATTGGGCTTGTGTTGCGCGAGCCAGGCTAATTTCGGCACCGACTACGTTGCAAGTGGCATGCCCAGGACGGCTGCGCCCAGGGCAGTCGCGGCGGTGGCTATTTCCATAGCGGCTGCAGGCCCGATGCGTGTGCCTATATTGATGTATCACTACATTCGAGTGAACCCGGTGGCGCGGGACAAGGTGGGAGCCGACCTCTCGGTGTCGCCGCAGCGCTTCTCACAGGAGATGCAGTACTTAGCGGCGAATGGCTACCACACCATCACTTTTGATATGCTCGCGGGCGCTGTCAAAGGCACTGTCAGGCTACCTGCGCGACCTGTATTGCTGACCTTTGATGATGGCTATGAGGACTTTTTCACCTCGGCTTATCCTGTGCTGAAGCAGTTTGGTTTTCATGCGACGAGCTTTGTTATAACGGGGAAAGTCGGCCAGGGTGGTTATCTTACCTGGGACCAGATGCGAGCAATGCAAGCGGGTGGGCTGGCCCAGTTCGAGTCGCACACTGTAAACCACGTTGAGATGGATCGAATATCGCTGAGCAGGGCGCAGAGCGAGCTTGTGAATAGCAAAGCGACCCTGGAAATGCAGTTGGGCACGCAGGTAAAATACTTTTGTTACCCTTCAGGCCACTATGATAGCGGGGTAGAAAAGCTGGTAGCGAAGGACGGCTATGTTGCGGCTGTAAGCACGCATGCAGGCGTAGCCACCGGCGCGAATAACATTGATGCCCTGCCTAGAGTGAGGGTACATGGTGGAGAGAGCCTGGCAACGTTCGCCGGGTCGCTGGGAAGGCCGGCGGCTAGTACCCCGTGATGCGGTCAATCAT
>JADMIH010000409.1 GCA_015478675.1 Chloroflexota bacterium
AGGAGAGTAAATACCATGACACTGCGAACTGAAGTTAAGGAAAAGATCGACTACGCACCCCTACCTGCTGACGTTTATGAGGCGCGGCTGGTGGACATCAAGGACGGCGATGGCAAGTACGGGCTGTACTGGCTCTGGAAATTCGAGGTGCCGGAGGTGGAGCAGCCTGACGGCGGACCATGGCAGTCGTGGAAGACCGTTTTTTCGGGCGTGGATATAAGGCCGGAAAGCGGGGACCGGAGACCGCCTCGCGCTATCGCTGAAGCGCTTGAGGGCCGCAAGCTCGCGGATGATGAGTATTTGACAACTGAAGAGTATGAGGACCTGGTGGGGAAGAATTGCAGGCTCTCGCTATCCATAGTGCTGGGCAAGGATAACGTGTGGTACAACCAGGTCGATTCGGTGCTGCCTTTGAAACGGGGGGGTGCCGACGGCCGGCAGTCAAGCGCTCAGGCTCCTACGCCTATCACGCCTGACCTGAAGCTCGCTGAGAAGGAGCTTTATATCGCCCGGTATGAGAAAGCGAAACGAGGGCTTGGGTGGGACAACACGACTCTGAAAGAGTGGATTGCCTCGATTACGGAGCAGACAAAGCCTTTCGCCCTGCTGGAGCCCGCTTTGCAGCTTTATGTGGTGGAGACTATGGAGGCTGAGATGGAGGCGGGGGACATCCCCTTCGAGTCGCCTGATGAGTTGTTCCCCGATGAGGCTGAGAAACCTGCTAAAGCGGGCATCGCTTCAGCGCGTGCCAGAGGGGGCGGAGCTAGCTAATTACATTGGCTGTGGGTGCGCTTCAGGCGTCTTGAAGGCTCGTGACCTTCCCACAGTCCCAACTTCAGAGCAGGGGTGCTGCCGGCTTATTGAGGCGTGATGTGGAGGCGATGAGAGATGGCAAGCTGCCCGACAGGATGAATGTTGAGTGAACTTGATGTGGGATTTGAGGCACCAGGCTCTGAACTGTGATGGCCGCATTGCGGGCTACTGATCGCGGTAGCCGGGCAGCTTGCTCACGGTGGACGCATCGCGAGTGGGGCGAGGGTCGGGACTTCGCGGCGGCTCCAGCCCGGTGGTGTGCTTGGTCATGCTTCCACACTGTGCCCGTGCTGGCAGATGGCTGCCAGGCTAGGATACTCCACCCGCAAAAGTGG
>JADMIH010000410.1 GCA_015478675.1 Chloroflexota bacterium
AGCCGCGTCAGTCGGGACCAAACGGACCACTAGGACAAGCTTACGAGGGTGCGGTCAAGGCGGAACTCAACAAAGACCCGCAAGCTGTTGCTAAGAGCACGGTCAATGTGGATGGGCAGGCTATAGCTGATGCTGTGGGCACCGTCGGCACCGGAAGCGTTACCCAAGCACCCACAGCCCCGGCTCTCTAATGGACAAGCGGAACCGCGAGGGCCTGCTTTTTGTGGCGTTTCTGATGTTAGTATCAGTGGGACTGCTGGCGGGCCTCGTAACTCTTATGTTAGCGGTGGGGGCAGGAGGCTTAGTTAGGATGTCATTCAGCAAAGGCCGTTTCGCGCTCTTCTGGGCGGTGCTGCCCACACAGGCCGACTGGGACAACCTCGACGCTTCTCACGTGCGGCTCGTAATGCTCACCATGCAGGTGGCGGCTCACGGCGATGTGCTGCGCGGCCTACAATCGCGTGGCATCCGTGTGGTGCTCAGATTGGCTCAAGGCTCGGATACGGGCAAGCCTCCGAACGTCACGCTTACGGCGGTGCGTGCGGTTGCGGCTGTGGTGGGTGTGGAGGCTGTTATCGTGGGCTGTGAGCCTGATAACGGCTTCCGCATGGACTATGGCTCGCCTGACTGGGGCCAGAGCGCGGCTTATGCTGAGGGTCGGCGGGTGGATGAGCTTAGGCGGCTTTTGGTGTGGGCGGGGTACAGGGTGGTGTCAAGCGCGCTGACGTGCCGAGAGATCAGTGAGACGGATGTAGCGCCGGGGCTGCATACGTGGCGGGAGATTGTGGGGCCTGCTTACCAGCAATGTGATGGTTGCGCGTGGCACCTGTACATGTACGATTGGGCGGGGGTTGTGGATCAGATACGGGCGATGTTTGCGCTGTCGAAAGCGGTGGGATGGTGGCACAAGCCCATTTGGATTGATGAGATTGGGCTGCCGAGCACGAGATTGAGTGATATAGAGCAGATGCAGGCGTATATAGACGTGGCGAATATGCTGCTTGACAGCAGGAGAGCGTGGGGCACTCGTATCGAGATGCTATGTCCGTTTATCTCAGCGGGCGATCCGAGGGCCGGGCAGGCCTGGGACGCATCGCTGCTGCTCAAGGATGTCGAGGCATACAGGTTACTAGGGCGCTGGATGACAT
>JADMIH010000220.1 GCA_015478675.1 Chloroflexota bacterium
GCTTGGAGTGGCGGCGGGGGCAGCGGGGGTGGGGCGGGCGTGCCTCGATGCGTGTGTCGCCTTCAGCAGAGAGCGCAGGCAGTTCGGCCAGCGCATTGCTGATTTCGAGATGGTGCAGGCGACGCTGGCAGACATGGCCGCCGATATAGAAGCGGCCCATCTGCTCGTTTGCCACGCAGCCTGGACCAAAGATCGCGGCCTCGCAGCCACCAAAGCCACCTCGATAGCCAAGCTCTTTGCGACAGAGGCGGCGGTCAAAGCAGCATCGCAGGCAGTGCTGCTTCACGGCAATCGCGGCTACTCCAACGAGTATCCCGTCGAGCGTTATTACCGCGACATTAAAGGGCTGCAAATTTACGAAGGAACAAGCCACATACAGCGCATAATCATAGCCAGGGAGTTGGTGGGGAAAGACAAGCGTGAATTATGAATTATGAATTACGATTGCGTAAGCAGCGGAGTGGTGTTCAATTTCTATAAAGCAAGGTGTGTTCACGTCTAATTATGACGTAGCTCACCCCCAATTCATAATTGATAATTTCGTGAAGGAGGACAACTATGGTAGTTTCGGAGTACTGGAATGCTAAGAATGAGACACGGCCACGAGAGGAGCTGGAGGCGCTCCAGCTAATCAAGCTGCGCCGCCTCTGCGAGTGGGCTTATGCCACCACGCCCTTCCATCAACGGCGCTTCGATGCGGCGGGCTTCAAGCCTGAGCAGCTTAAAACTCTCGACGACCTGAGGCGCATCCCATTCATGACGCGGGAAGAGTGGATGGAGTCGCTCCTCGAGAAGCCGATTTTTGGAGAGATGCTCGCCACCGACCCCGTGAACGCAGTGCGCTATCATCTCACATCAGGTACGACAGGCCGCACGCCCATTCGCGTGCTTGACGGTATGAAAGACTGGGAGTGGATTGCCGAGATGTGGTGTTACGGGCTGTGGGGCTTCGGGGTGCGGCCCGTAGATATCGTCTATTTCGCCTTTGGCTACGGCTCCTTTATCGGCTTCTGGGGCGCGCACTATGCCTGCGAGAAGATAGGCGCGCTCGTGATACCGGGCGGAGCGCAAGCCACCGAAGCTCGCATCAAGCAGATCGTTGAGATGGGGGTGACAACAGTGGCTTCTACGCCTACCTATGCCCTCACCATGTGGCAAAAAGCACGAGAGATGGGGATAGACCTCGCGAGCGAGAGCAAAGTAAACAAGCTGATCCTCTCCGGCGAACCCGCAGGCTCCATCCCCGCTGCCAAGCGGCAGCTAGAAGAAGCATGGGGCGCGAAGGCGGGCGACACCGCAGGGATGACCGAAGTTGGTACTATCATGATCTTCGAGTGTTCTCATCAGCCGGGGGGCACCCACATAATCGAGGACCACTATATCGAGGAGACGATAAACCCCGACACGGAGGAGCCTGTGGGTTACGGAGAGCTTGCCGAGCGCGTTGTCACCTCTTTCGGGCGCGGCTTCGTGCCCGTGATTCGCTACCGCACCAAAGACATGGTGTTGAAAGTGCCCGCGAGCGTCTGCACCTGTGGGCGCACCTGGGACATATACGACGGCGGCATCAGAGGCCGCTGGGACGACATGAAGCTGATACGTGGCACCAACGTATACCCGCGAGCCGTCGAATCGATCATACGCGAGTACAACTGCATAGACGAGTTCCAGATTTACATCTGGCGCAAGGACGACCTTGTAGACGAAATTACCATCAAGCTAGAGGTCAAGCCCGATCAGGAAAGCGAGTGGCCTGATCTCCAGCACAAACTCCCCAGAGACCTTGCTAACGCGCACGAGGGACTGCGCTTCAATATCGAGCGGATGGAGTTCGGAACCCTGCCGCGCTTCGAGCTGAAGGCAAAGCGGCTGATAGACGCAAGGCCGGTAGCACAGTATAGCTAGGGATTAGCCGCGTTGTTCCTCAGCCGGTGATCGTCAACGGCCGGGGATAATCAAGCACCATTACCAGGAGGGAAAAGAATGACCTCAACCGGCACCGATCTTCTGGGCAAGCCGCTCACCGCCAATGAGGAGCAAATACTCAGCGTTTATGAGTCGCTCAAAGCGTTGGCGGCGCAGAACGACCTGCCGCCCTGCGCGCAGCGCAACGTCCGCAAGGCCCTTGCCGCCATGTGGCAAGCCACAAACGACCTGGATCTGCAATTCGAGCAGTTGTACGATCTAGGTGTATAGCACTAACACCGCACACAGCTCTCAAGGCGCAATGGCGCTCTCCGGTCTATAAACCGAGTGGTGCGGCACGTGTTATGTGCTAGTAAAGCCGCGCAAGGTGCTTATCAAGCATCGCGGCATATATCCTCTGCTCCTGGCTCTTTAGTTCTTTATCTATTTGCAGGCACTCCTCCAACTGCTCTTTATCTTCGCATTGTGCTATCTCGGTATACTGCATCTAATCTTTCTCCCCGGCTACCTACGGCCCCACTCTGAGCCAACAGCCGATCGGCGCTTGTATAAGCTGCAATGAGCAGAAAGGCGAGTCTCTACTACGCTATATTACTACCAACCCAACCTCATGTAAATAGGCCCTAACGCCAACCACAGAGCCAATTTCGCGGTTCGATGCGTGCCGAAGTTCCCCAACCACCTCAATGCCGGGCGAGGAATGCCAGCACTACCTCATTATGAGCCTCAGGATTATCGCTTTGGAGGACATGGGCGGCGCGTGGGATTATAGCTTTCTCGGTGTGCGGCAGGCAACGGGCAAGCTCATCGTTGATCAGGTAGTGCATCCTGGGGCTACGCTCGCCGTAGAGCAAGAGGGTCGGAACCTCGATTTTAGAGGCGTCCTCACAGGTGAAATCGGGCATGTAGACTTCATATGGGGCCTGCGTTTCCACCTGCAAGGGGGGCGCATTCTTCATCATGCTCTCGCGGGCACGTGGCGATAGCCTAGTGAATGCGCCCTGCCCTACCGCGCCCTCCAGGAACGAGCGCACTCCACCTTCCATGTCGCCTCGTGCGAAGGCTTCGCCCGCCGGGCTCCAAGCTATGTCCATAAAATCCTGGAACATCTCTTCCCCGCCTGGCAGCCGCCGAAGCACTGGAAAGAGCGGAGGCTCGCCGAGCGTCAATGTGCGAACCAGGTTGGGGTGCCGGAGAGCCAGCATCAGAGAGGTGTAAGCTCCATACGAGTTGCCGACTATATGCGTGGGAGCAAGACCCAGGTCGGTTATCAGCGCCGCCAGATCAGCCACGTGAACAAGCATCGAGTGATTCATCTCGCCTGATGGCCAGGCGTTAGGGTAATGGGCGCGGCGACTGTAAGATATAGTGTGGTAACGCTCGGCGAAGGGGCGCACCTGCGCCGACCACGTGCGGAAATCCCCCAGCGCGCCATGCACAAAGACCACAGGGTCGCCTGTGCCTTCCTCAACGTAGTGAAGCTCGGTGCCATTTACCTCTATTTTCTCAGTTTGCATCGGGGTTTCCCTGGTGTAAGTGTGCGCCCAGCTTTCCATTGTAACATTCGTGGGCAAGCCTTGGGGTTGTGTCGCCTGATACTGTGCTAGGGAAGCACCCTACCTTTGCGGCATTTCTTGTGGAATCAAAACAATAACTCCACCCGCGGTGGAGTTATTGTTTTGATTGTATCTATTCCTCCATGGACAGAGGAAGGAGCTTGGCCGTGCTCAAGCTGTGGCTACTTCACCGTTGAGTTGTACTCAGTGAGGTTGTCGTTGGCTTTGCTGGCTGCATCGTCCAAGGCGGCTTTAGCCGAGGTGGCTTTGCCGAGCATGAACTGCTCCATCGCTCCTTCCACCAGCACACGAGTGCCCGCGAAGGTGCCGAAGACTGCGCCTGCTGTAGCAGGGCTGGCCTCTGTGCTCCGCAGCTCGTTAACTGCTACCTGGAACTGAGGGTACTTGACCAGCACGTCCTTCATCAACGGATCGTCGTATGACGCTTTGCGCGTAGGATAGTAGCCTGTGTTCGAAGCGAAGAAGGCCTGTATGTCGGGTTGCGCTGTGAACTTGAGGAACTCCCATGCACCTTGCTGCTGATCTGCTGTGCCCTGGTCGGTAATCCAGAGCGAAGCGCCGCCGATGATTACACCACCCTTAGCGCCTGTCGGCTTGGGCAGGAAGGCCACGCCTATATCCACTTTGCCGCCGGCATCTGCTGCTTGTTTGCTCCAACCGCGCAGTGTAGCGATACTCTCGAAAGCTATTGCCGCGTCGCCCTTCGAGAAGTTGGCTCCAAGGGTTGTGCCATTGGTGGTGCCGCTGGCGCGTCCAACGCTACGTCCCACACCCTGGTCCTGGAGTTCCTTGAGGAAGTTGAGCCAGTTCTGCCCCGCCTGGCTGTTGAAGACGAGTTTGGTGGCGCGGTTAGCGCCGCGCCCGTTATCCGGCTCAGCGTAGAGTGCGGATTGAGTAGCCATTTCCTGTTCCAGTATCCAGCCGTAAAGGGTGAAATCTACGCCGCTGCGAACAATGTTGCCGCTGCTGTCTTTCTTTACGAGCTTCTTAGCCGCAGCTAGCACCTCGTCATAGGTGGTGGGCGGCTTCTCAGGGTCGAGACCCACTTCTTTGAAGGCGTTCTTGTCGTAGTACATCACAGGGGCTGAGCTGTTGAAAGGCATTGAGTATAGCTTGCCGTTGACTGTGTAGTACCTCGCTACCGCAGGCTCCAGGTCGCTAATAAAGGTAGCTTTCTCCTTGTCAATGAAGTCCTGAACAGGCACGATCCTCTTGGTGTCAATCATCCTCTGGGTGCCGATATCGTATATCTGCACGACGTTCGGCAGCGCGCCACCGGCCAGGCTCGTGTTGAGTTTGTTGATGGTGTCGTCATAGTTAGGCTGCTGAATGGCTTCTACGTAGTACTTGCTCTGGCTGGTGTTGAATTTATTCACCACCTGCTGGGTGATAGCGCCGTTGAAGCCTGTAAGCCCATACCAGAAGGTGAGCTTAGTCGAACCGGCGGGCTGAGGCACCGTCGGGTAGGCGGTAGGCGTAGCTGCCGGAGGCTTTGTCGTGGAGGCCCCTGTAGTGGGCGACATGGCAGGCATGGATGTAGCCTCCATAGTCGCCCCCATAGTTGATATGGAGCCGGTCATGGTGCTCATCGCGCTAGGGGTGATGTCCACGCCTGCTACGGTGGCTTCCATTGTCGGCGTTATCTCTGTTGACATGGTTGTGGGGGTCGTGTCTGTCGTGTTACCGGCAGAGCCCGTGGTGGGTGTATCTCCAGCGGTTACAGTGGTGGGAGTTGGCGTGTTGGTGCCACAGGCCGATAGCAATCCTGTCAAAATAAGTGCTATAAGCGTAAGTGAGATAATGCGCGGTAGGTTTTTGATTTGTTTCACCTTTTCTCCTCCTTCGTAATAACTGACAACTTTTTATTACCCCTCGTGGGGGCGTTCGCCCAAGTGGTCACAACCTCCTTTCGGTCGAGGGTTTGGTCTCTTGCCCCTAATCCGCCGCCTCAGCCTTTTAAAGCACCCGCGGTGAGGCCGCGCACCAACTGCCGCTGCCCGATCACCAGGAGCAGCAAGGTAG
>JADMIH010000221.1 GCA_015478675.1 Chloroflexota bacterium
TATGCCCGCACAGTTGCCTCTTGACGATTGCTCCACCCCAACTCTGAACACTTACCTCCTAACTGCTCCTTGCTATTGGTGGTATGACTGTGGTATAATGTAATTGGTTCAAGCTAGGAGAACATCGGTACCGCAAAGTAATCTCGCAATTTCCCCTCCCCGGTTAGCGCGTGAGCACTCTCAGCACCCCACTGGCTGGTTCCACAACAGACAAACTAAGGCTTTAAAACCGAAAGGGAAATAAAACTAACATGGCAGATAAGTCACTCACGTGCCGGGATTGCGGCAACAACTTCACCTTCACAGAGGGTGAGCAGGATTTTTACACACAGAAGGGCTACAGCGAGCCTACTCGCTGCCCCGATTGCCGCGCCGCCAAAAAGGCTGCCCGTGAGGGTGGTTACAACGGTGGTAGTAGCTACAGCGGCGGTGGATACAGCAGTGGTGGTGGTGGTTATGGCAGCGGTGGCGGTTATGGCCGCGCCGAGCGCACCATGACCCAGGTTGTATGCGCGAGCTGTGGCAAAGACACCGAGGTGCCCTTCGTACCTCGCGGCGACAAGCCCGTTTATTGCTCAGATTGCTATAGCCAGCAGGGCGGCAACAGCCGCGGTGGTGGTCGTAGCCGCTACTAGTCCATCTCGTCCGGGGAGGACGCCGGCTTTGTCTATATGCCCGGCGGAGGCGGTAGGCTAAAAATTAAAGAGCCGGTAGGTTTTCCTACTGGCTTTTTGCATTGTTATTTTGTTAATTGCCTTCAACTGCGATAGTCTGGAGCGAAATGCGGTTCTATTAATATCCTCGGTTAGAGCCTGTTACTGTGAGCTTGCAGAGAAAGAGAGGAAGATATTATGTCTGAGAGGGATGAGTTGCACCAAATAGAAGCACGATGTAAAGAGATATTAAGGTCACCCTACCTGTACAAAGATTTGCCTGAAGAGCTTCAGCGACTGCGTATGATGCTGAAGAGCGTGGACCTACTTGTACGAGAGGACGTGCCGCATCTCGTCGAAGAGGTGAAGCGCCTCCGCGCAGAGAACAAACGCCTCGTTAATACCGCATCCTCCACCGACGGCGCTCTATCCGCACACTAGAAGCCTTTTAATCTGCTAAGCAAGGGCATACTTTACACCACAAAAACCTCGAACGATGCCCCTGCCTGCGTTGCGCAAGCAACCGCTCCGTGTCGTATCTCGATCTAACTACGAGCACTTTTCACATTCAAAAACCGCCTCCCCACCGGTAAAGGGTGGCGGTTTTCTCTCCTGCTCCTTTCAGAATAGGCTGGAAGAGTTCCGGCACTACCGAGAGCGGATCAACGCTCGGATATCAGAAGCAAATCACCTCGGCATCAACCGCTTCTTCAACCTCCATCCAGCGGCCCATCACGACAGTGCTCACCCCGGCAAAACCGTATCTGTTCAGAGTAGGAGTGCAGTGGCAAGCCCCTGACGGGGTATCAGGGGTGCCCCTGTACACTCACCATGCACAAAGCCCCCTCTCCCTTCATGGGGTGAGGGCAGGTGAGGGAGATACCCCAAGAAGATTGCTCCACCCGATGACCCCAGTCTGAAGGAATAGTGACGAGAGAGGGACCGCATCAAAGCCAAGTTCATGCCTCGCAGTGTACAGAAGAAGAAGATAGCTCGCAACCAGAACTATCTCTGCCGGGTGTGTGGAATGTCTCTTTTCGATGGAGAAGAGACAGATGTGCATCACCGAGTGCCAAGGGGAAAGGGGCCGCAAGGATACGTACACGTACAGCAACCTCAGCCTGACACACCTATTTTGCCATCAACGAATACATAGCGATAATAGCAATAATAGGGATAAACCCGAGAAGCTGCTGCTAGGTGCTACTACAGATACAGAACTGTGCAACTGTGATGTTAGTGGGTTGCTTGAGCCGTGTGCGATGAAAGCGTGCAAGCACGGTTCTGAGGGGAGCGAGGTGCGGTGATGTGCCCCGCTTACCCGACTGTGTGAGGCTGGTAACCGGCAGGTCATGCCCATTCCGCGCCGGTCGCCGGAACGATGCTCCTTTTGCCCTTCCAATCTGCTCACGGATGTGGAAATCTAGCCGAGTTGGCGTATTGACAGCAAGGCAGTCTAGCTGTATACTCAACTCACTTCAGGCGTTTGGACTTCGGTTCTTCTTCTGAAGCGACAAAACTCCGGAGGGTCCGCAAGGTCTGTCTGGAGTTTGTCATTTAAGCCCTCTATTCCCCTTTAACTTTCTGCCTTCTTTTGCTGCTGGCCAGTCCTGCCCACGTGGCAGCTATTCACCCAATGCCCCGACCTCTGCCGGGTCACCTTCGCTTGTGCGCCACCGGTAGATGCTGGAAGCAGTTAGCAGCTGTGTATTATCTGGGGCGGTAATTGCCTGGTCAACCGCATAGAGGCTCTCTTGGCCGCTCATATGCCTGCCGCTGATGCGAGTGACTACACGCAGCTTGTCCCCAGGTAATATTCCGCGCTTGTAATCAAGCCTGTAGTGCTCGCCGCGAAGTTGAATATTCTTCTCCCTGAGGGCTTTTATCCTATATCCCCTTTCTTCCAGAGCGGCATTCAGAGCGTCGTCCAGCCAATCAGCGTAAACGGCGTTGTTGACATGCCCCATCGAGTCTGCCTCGTGCCATTCCGCTATCCGCTCAGTTACAAACTCCCGTGTTGCACTCTCAGCAGCTACCGAGGGAAAATCATACTGCCCAACAGGCGCGCCAGGCGGGTCGAAGTCGGCGGCTACATGGGGAGGGATAGCGAGGGGCGCGAGCGTCTGCTTGTTGAGGTAGACCCACTCAGCAAGCCCACTTGCCAGGAGTTCGCCTGTGGCTCTGTTCGTTATGCGATACTCACGGCCACCCCGTACACGGGCAAAGTGAGAAATCCAGGTAGTAATCTCAAGCTCGGTGCCACCCCTTATCAGTGTGGGCGTCAGGAGAGACATGCGGCGTACTACCCATGCGGAGTTATTCTCCCGGTGGAAGTCACTGCCGTAGCCCGCGTCGGCGGCTGCGGCTACTGCCGACTGCTCGAAGTAGCGGAGTATACCCGATGCGGGCACCTGCCCCCACGCGTCGGTTTCGTAACTGCGTACCCTCAATCGCCAACAGTATTCGCGCACCATAGTCTAACTCTGAGCTAACCGTTATAACTCTTCAGATGCCGCCTTGAACTACCAGGCTAGTCTACAACAGTCGGTGCAAAACTCCAACCGAGAAGCTGACATGTAATCACTCGCCGGTCCCCTGGAAAGGCAAAGACAGCGCTTCGCTACGGCTTGTCGAGGTGCGATTTTCCGATTAAGCGAGTATGCTCCTTGTCTATGGTAAACTTAGCCTTGAGCGAAGGCACTTTGTAATCAGGGATACTAAACTATTATGAGTACTATAGACGAGGATCGACCTCTTGCAGATAAAAATACTGGCCCATTTGTACTTACTATTGACGTGGGTTCTTCGTCCCTGCGGGCTAACCTCTTTGATAGTGGAGCGAGTCAACTGGCCGGTTGTGAAACACAGCTTACTTACCATGTTAATACCACGCCGGATGGCGGCGTGGAGATTGACCCCGCGGCGCTACTGGCGAAGATTTTTTCTGCTGTTGATGGCACCCTCAACCGCGCAGGCGTTTTAGCGGCTACAATCAAGGGCGTATCTATCTGCTCCCTCGTCTCTAATGTGTTGGGGGTGGACGAGCACGGGCAGCCTACCACGCCTATTTACACCTGGGCCGACACCCGTTGCAGCAGGGAAGCAGCCGAGCTACGCGCTCTCCTTTCGGAAGCTGCGGTGCGCGACCGTACAGGCTGCTCTATTCACAGCTCTTACCTGCCTGCGCGCCTCCTCTGGCTCAGGCACACAACCCCTGGGGCTTATGAGCGCACCACGCAGTGGCTTTCTCTGGCTGACTGGTTTTACCTTCAACTCTTTGGACGCACCGCTCAGAGCTTCTCAGTGGCCTCCTGGGGCGGCTTGCTCAACCGCCATACCCTAACCTGGGACACTGATCTTCTTGCTGTGCTTGACATAAGCATGAAGAAGTTTCCAGAGTTAGTGGATGTAGGTGATGCGATATTGGGATTGCGAGGGGACTTTGCAGCGCGCTGGCCTGTATTGCAGGAGGTGCCCTGGTTCCCCTGTGTTGGCGATGGAGCTTCAGGCAACATCGGCAGTGGCTGCACCCGACCTGAGCAGTTAGCCATGCAGGTGGGCACCAGCGGCGCGATACGTGCGCTCGTGCCTGCGGGCGCGCAGTTCGTTCCAGCAGGATTGTGGCGCTACAGGCTCGACCGTGATACCGAGCTTCTCGGCGGCGCGCTCTCCGAAGGGGGCAATGTGCTGGAGTGGCTTCGGCGCACTTTCAACGTGCCAAGCTGGCAGCAGATCGAGGAGCAAGCAGCGAGCCTCGCGCCCGACTCACATGGCTTGACGCTCCTTCCATTCCTGGCGGGTGAGCGAAGCCCGGGTTGGCACGATGATGCTTGCGGCGCTATCTCAGGGCTATCACTCCACACCGAACCCGCCAGTATACTTCGTGCCGCACAGGAAGCTATTGCCTATCGCTTCGGCTTTGTATACCGCCTGCTGCGTGATATGTTACCCGCTACTACGGAGGTAGTAGCAAGTGGTGGGGCATTGTTGAATGCGACAGGGTGGGTGCAGATCATGGCCGATGTGCTGGGAGCGCCTGTCACAGTCTCGTGCGAAGAGGAGGCAAGCTCGCGTGGCGCTGCGATTCTCGCCTTGCGCGCTCTTGGGGCGATTTCCAGCTTTGACGATGTGCCCGCTTCACTCGGCCAGGTCTATACACCTGATGTCAAGCATCACGAAGTGTATGTAGCCGCAATGCAGCGTCAAGCCGAGATGTATGAGGCGCTGGTAGGTGGGGCCGACGATTAGAGTGTATATAAGCATTGGAGCCTCATTTATAGTAACTGTTCAGAGTAAGCCATGACCCTATGGGCCACCATTACGAATGAAAATACGAGTGATTTAGCACCCCTCTATACTACTACCCTTCTCATTTTCAGAGGAGTTGTCCATCGCTGGTTGCCACCCGCCTATGAATGAAAATAGAGGTTCGGCAGGCTCTAATTCGTGCCTGCGAGAAGCTATTTTCAAAGCAGGCACCATGCCCGTGCGGGGCACCATCGTGAATGAAAATGCGCTATACTGGTAGTGGAGCAACCAGTACGTGGGTCGGCGCTTCTTAGGCGACGAGCCTGTACAGCAGGCTGGCCCCGGAGCCCTCACGAACCATCGTTTGCTGCTCCCTGCGAAGGGAAGCGCGTATAAGAGATTGTTGCATCGGTAGGCTCTTACTGGTTGCTCCGCGTTATTTTCATAAGAGCAATAAGCAAATTCGACCTTTCTTTGTTGTTCGTGGTACCGGGCATGTTGGTATTGCTTGTGACATTCTGGATAGCTGTCCACCCCGAATTCAGCAGAGCGGATGATGAGGCTCTCCCTGAAGACGCTCTCTAGCGTCCAATATCCTTGC
>JADMIH010000222.1 GCA_015478675.1 Chloroflexota bacterium
TCTCCCCTTGTGGGAGAGGGGGCTTTAATCACCCTTGTAACCCCGTCAGGGGATTGCCCCCCCACCCCTAATGTAAGGAATCGACCCCTTTTTAGGATTACCTGGGAGTGGCAGTTGGGGCTACATAGCTATCCGCGAAGCGCATCCAGAGATAATCTTGGCTATACATGAAGCGTATCACACGGTCGGCTGTCCAGAGGGCATAGCCATTCTCGTAAGGCTGCCAGGCGGCTGTTGTATTTGTCTCCGGCTCAACTGCCCAACCTAATGCCTGCTGAATACTCATCCCTTCTATCGTTTCGTTATAGTAGATTTTGCCGAAGCCGCGCACCGGCGCGTACAGGCCCGCCGGGGGCGTAGCCAGGGGCTGCACCGTAGGATCACCGTCTCGATAGGTATCTGGGAACGATGCCCAGGTGCCTACCGTATCGTTTGGACCGCCGATAAAGACGTAGATGGTTTGCGTGTCGCCTCTCCAGAACATATAGCCGTTCTGGAAGCGCTCTCCGGCTGCGAGCGATATAGCACTTTCGTAAGCCGTTGGGCAGCCCGCTCGGTTGCGCACGACAGGGTTGTTATCCCAGATTTTGCCAAAACCATTCACAGGCATAATACCGCATGGCGGAGTTGGTGTAGGCGGAGACGTGACGTGCGGTGTGGGCGTGCTCTTTACAGGCGTGGCGCTTGGGGTCGCTCGGCGCGTGGGTGTGGGCACGACTGTATGCGTCGGTGTAACTATGGCTGTGGCTGTGGCTGTGCTGCGTGCTGTGGGGGTCTGCGAAGGCGGCTCCGCTGTTTGGGTTGGCCCGCTGGTAGAGGTGGGCGTCGATGTGTATGTCGCGGCCATCGTAGGCGTAGACGGCACAGTCGTAGCAGTCGCGCTGGGCACGGTTGTTGGGCTTGCCTTGACAGCTGTGGCTGTGGCTGCTGACCGGACAGGGGTGATAGACGCGACGGTACCCGTCACCTCGGACGGCGCCACAGGCGTATACTCAGGAGTAATTTGAGCGACTGCGGTATTGCGCGGGCGCGGTGTGTCGGTAGGCGCAGAGGTCGCAGTCGGTATCGCCGTCTTTGTAGGTGTGCTGGTGGCTGTGGGGGTATAGGCGGCCACAGTGAAAGTCAAAGTAAGAGGTTGCCTGTCAAGCTGCGAGCCATCTACGCCCAGACTGATACGTGGGGCATCCACACGAACCTCGTAGCTTGCGCCGGGCTGCCAACGGCCAGCCTTTGGCATCAACGTCAACGCCGGCCCGCTGCCGGTATTCGTAACAGTGATAGATACTGGAACTGACACGGGGGGCTTCACATCGGTTTCCCAGAGAGTTGTGTGGCTCACAGCGTCAGCATGGTTCTCAGGATCCGTCATCAACACACGTTTGCTAAAAAGTACATGTACGGGCTGCGTATATGCGGTGATGGGTGACTCCTCACTCAGCGCGGCAGCAGCTGCGGAGCCATCCTTGCGTACAAGCATCACCACAAGTACAACAGCCATGACACCAACGAGCAGCGCAGCAGGCAAGGCTCTAGACCAGCCTCTACCTACGTTGCTGAAGGCGGTCGCAAAACTCTGCTTTCTCCTGGCCTGGGCTGGAGCGAGTAGAGTACCAGGTATGGGACCACGTGCGGGCGCGTTACCGGAGATGCGCTTGCTGCTGTTGCCTTGTGCCTCTATAGCACGCCACACATCGCGCCGCAAACCGACGGGCGGAATGGGCACGGACAAGGCACGAATATCCGCTCCTATAGCTCTATATTCGGCAAGGCTGTGGCGGCAACTCTCGCAAGATGCCAGGTGCGATTCAACCTGGACCCGTTCGCCCTGCGTGACCACCCCATCGTAGTAGGCAGACAGCAGTGGCCGGACCTCGTTGCAATTCATGAACGCTCCCCCAAAGTGGTACAAAACTCTACTCTAACTCTCATACTCAAGGCTCTAACCTTCTAACCGGCTAGGGCTTTCGCCCGTGATAACATCAGGCTCAGCACCAGGTGCGTGGCCGTACCGCGCCAGGTAGGCCTGCCTGAACTCCTCGCGAGCGCGAAAGAGGAGCGACTTCACTGCCGAGCGGCTTGCCCCCATCACCTCGCCTATCTCATCACACGACATCCCCTGATACTCTTTCAAGATCAACGCCATACGGTGCTTGGGGGTGAGCTTGTCCAGCACCGCCTGCACTTCGCCTGACGTCTCGAACTGGTTGTATTCACCCACCGGGTCGTCATCAGCCGCAGGCTCGATGGCGGGATTGGTGTCAAATGTCTCCCAGGGGAGCCACTTTATCAACTTACGCCGCCTCAGCACGTCCATACAGGTGTTTGAGGCTATGCGATGCAGCCATGCCGAAAGGTTGAGGTCGGGGCTCGTGCGAGGCAGCGCCATGTACGCCTTGACGAAGGTGTCCTGCGTCAGGTCGTAGGCATCTTCGCTATTCCCCATAAGCCGGTAAATAAAGGCGTAGAGGCGCCGCTCGTAGCGACTGTAAATCGCTTCGAAAGCTGCCACGTCACCCTCGCGTGCCTTTGCTACCCAGCTTTTCTCATCAATGGACAAGGCGAAACCTTCCATCCGGTGGCCCACCTCCTGTTAGTAAAACGGAGACAAAGGTCACAGGTTGCAGAGCTAACTGAAGTTATGGATTATGAATTATAAATTATGAATTGAGAATTACGGTAATCCAATTCATAATTGCGGCTTCAGCGGAGAAGGCGGCATGACCTCCTCTGTTACTAAAGGCGAGTGCTACGCAGTACTTTTTGGCTTATCTGGTAGGAGCTACGGTGTAAACATTTATGGTATCATGAAACGTCGCGTGAAGCATAATGCCGCCTACTTGCGTATATCTGTTGAGACAACAGGAGAGCAAGGAAACACCGTCAGCATGAGGCCGTCGATATGAGGCCGTCGATATGAGATTGTATGAGAGCTAAAGAGCGTTATGTAACCGCGCCCGTGCGCGGGCTATGGTGCAACCTGTGCGGCTCCAGGCTGGCGGGCAAAGGCAGCATGGCCGGTGGCATCATCACCAGGCACCGCGAGGTGCAGTGGACAGAGGCCACGGGCAAGGTTTCTACATGGTCGCTTTGCGCTCAGTGCTACGCCGAGCGGTTGAGCTGCGCGGCGTGCGGCTTGCAGGTGGGTGCCCAGGCTTTCATGCTTGAGGGCGAAGCTGGTATCTACTGCAAGCACTGTTTCGAGGAACGCCCCAGATGTGACACTTGCGGCTGCCCTGTAGGTTCGCACTACTGGACACGCTCTGACGGCAGGAAGCTGTGCGACGGGTGCCAGTCCACCGCAGTCTCCGACCCGGCACAAGCTCATGCTCTCTACAAGCGGGTGCGTTCCTCTCTCGCCCAGCTCCTCGGTATTTCCCTGCGCGAACCATGCCAGTTGAAGCTCGCCAACAGACGACAACTCCTTGAGTTGATTGAGAAGTCCTCACTGCACAGCCTGGACGCCGACAGTCGCGGGCGCTGTTTCGGGCTATTTATTCAGGAGGGGCGGCACAAGGCGGTCTTTGTAGAGTACGGCTTGCCGCAAATTGTGCTGCTCGAAGTGATGGCGCACGAGTACGCGCACGCCTGGCAGAGCGAGAACTGCCCCAGGGGGATCTTGCCGGAAGTACAGGAAGGATTCGCTGAATGGGCAGCTTACAAACTGCTACAGGCATGGGGTTGCAGGCGCCGCTCGGAGAGAATGTTGCGCCGGGAAGATATATACGGGCGTGGCCTCAAAAAGATGCTCCAATGGGAAGCAGAAGGCGGCCAGGCAGAGGTCTTCAGAAAGATCAAGCGCGAGCCGCCGAACCTCAAAGAACAGTCACCGCTTCGCGGAATCGCGAATAATGAGCTACGAGCGGGATTACGCTAGCTCATAATCGGTGATTCCGCGCAGGCGGAACTTTTACTTCACCACGCTCATCGTCTTTTGCAGCGATTGCTGGTCGGTGGCTGATACGAATGCTGTTGCATCACCGGTGTGGGTAAAGGCGTACCAGCGGCCACCCTGAGTCCAGAAATTGCCGCTCTTAGTCGCTGTCCTGAAGGTCTCACGGATAGCAGTATCGAACTCATTGGCGTCTTCCTGGCTGTCCCACACGTAACTCTCGTAAAGAACCGCCGAGTCACCATTCTGGTAAAAGGCGTACGAGCCGCCTCCCCAGCCTGCTGCAGCTACGTCAGGGTTGGAAGCGCCTGTGATTTTCAGCATCTCCTGGAGATCGAACTCGCCTACTGTGCCCATATCTGTGGCAGTCCAACCTGTGCCAAGTGTGTTTGTGAGAGGCTGCAACACCACAGATTTAGGATTATCACGCGGCTTCTCTATATACTTCTCAGGGTGAAGTATCTGTTCGGTTGAGAGGGGCGGGTCGGTCAGCGCTGCATTGACAGCGTTGTTGCCATCTATCTGCCTGAGCGCGCTTACAAACGCAGACCCCGCGTTATAAGGAAAGGTCAAACCATCTTGTATGTACTGCGGGGCGCTGTCAAAGACGGCTGTTGAGGCGGCGCTGCTCTCCTGGACCAGTTTCCTCAGGTCGGAGGTAGACATGTACTGCTGTGCGTACTGTATACCCGTAAGATTGGCATCACCTTCCACCAGCGCGCGAACAGCCGAATCGCGGTCGTCGTTTTGACTCTGATCAGGGATCAGCTTGTTCAAATTGTAGTTGTCGTCCTGTAAGCTGTGGACGAACTCGTGTGCCAGGGTTTCGCGCGCTACCGGGTCGAGCGTGCCGCTGTCGTTGCGGGCGAAGAGTTCTTTTGTATCCGAGTCGTAGTAACCTGCTACCTGCTCGGTTAGCAAATCTACCTGGAGCTGGTAGAGGTCTGTCGAGCGGTTATCAAGCAAGCGAAGCAACCACGCCTCTGTCGCATCTCGCACAGCGTCTTTCTTCGGATAGTCTTTGCTCAGGCTCTTGAGAAGATTGTCGTGCATCTGGCTCTGGGTAACGAAAGCCTCCGGCACATCCCCGGTCGGCTTGAGACCGCGCACCTGGATTACATCGGCTTCAACTTCTTGAAGCTGCTTTTTTATCGCTGCGCTGATGGTGCCAGGTGTTGCTCCCTGGGCCGTCGTGTCAGTAGGTTCTGCTGTGCCTGCGACCCCTGCGACCCCTGTGGTCTCTGTGGGCGCGGCTACGGTGCTTTCGGCTGTTGGCTGAGATGGTGGCGCCACCTCAGTTCCAACTGCTGTTGGGCTTCCAGGCAGGAACTGCGAAGAAGAGGCCACGGTGGGGGTAGGCTGCGAGGCGGTAGGCGTCTGCGCCGAAGGCAGCCCCGTTGGGTCACAAGCTGCAAGCAATACAACAAGTAGGACTGCCAGCAATGAACGTTGGCGCATGAAATATCCCTTCTTTGCTAATGGGAGCGCCGCGAACGCTCATAGCTCAGTATATGGGGTTGGCCGTAGCGCGTCAAGGAAAGCTCCGCCGGTAAGAGTTCAGATTTAGGGTGGAGCAATCTTCTTGGGGTATCTGTGCACCGCTA
>JADMIH010000411.1 GCA_015478675.1 Chloroflexota bacterium
CAGTGGCGATATCGTTACCCGGCAAAATCGCTACACACCTACCTATGGTAGATAAACACGCTCATGAATGGTTTTGTTGATGAATGAGACCATGAGTGCATCATGCAGGGCGACCGCAAGGGATCGCCCCTACCATACACGAGCCTGGCACGGCGATTCACTCGTATATGGTAGGGGCGATCCCTTGCGGTCGCCCTGGTGGAGGTTTTCTTCTGGTGGGGTTTTCTCATTCGCCAACAAAATCATGAATGTGTACAAATTGTCACTTCTGGCACGCTTCGATAATCTGTAACGCCTGTTCGCGTGCATCCAGGCGAATAAGCGTAAGCACCTGCTGAAAAATGACATGGCGCAGCAGGTTGCGCCGAAACTCCTGCTCGTCGTCTTGCTGTAGGGCCGCTCTCTCTATCTTCACCTGCTCACTGTGCAGACGCTGTCCCATCTTACGCAACTTCAGTGAGAAAAAGGCCAGGCGCAACAGTTCAAAACGGCGAATTTGCTCTTTGGTCTCCAATAGACCACTGCCGGGAAACATCGAATTATATATTGCGTTGACATCAGAGCTGCTCTGGTCGGTGTCTCTTCTCGTAGTTAACGTCATTGTTTGTTCTCCTCCAGGTACTATGTGTCTATTGCGTCTATTCGTGCGTATACCTGAGCGTTTACTTGCACCTTTACCTGCGTGTCGTACATGTGTGTCTCTAGCCAGGCTTACATGGGTAGGCTTTTCGGCGAGAGGCGGGAGCCGCTCGGTCGTGCGTAGGGACAGGGGGCTGGGTCGTGGTAGTCCCGCCTTCGCCCCGCCCCAGGGTACCCGCAAGGGGCACCCCTACCATGGACGAACGAGCCTCCGAAGCCACCTCAGCGTCCATGGTAGGGGTGCCCCTTGCGGGTACCCTGGGGCGGCAGGGCGTGGCTTCAGTGAGATGTATTGGGCCTTGTGCCTGTCCTGGTGGAGGATACACCCCCCTCCCAGGACAAGCACAAGGCCCCCACACCGCATCCACATCCGCCCCTTGTCCCTACGCACACCATCGCCTCTTTCCCAAAAATCCACTTGTGTGAGCTCTGCCCCGCTCGCGCCGCGTCATGAAAATATGTCTATGCCAGTAGTCTACCAGCCAGGCGGTGTTTCTATGT